>USPD01000004.1 GCA_900556585.1 uncultured Eggerthella sp. | reverse complement strand
AAACATAATGAATTACCTCCAGCGTATTATTCTATTAGAAAAAGCGAATAGGATCTTTTTATGCGAACGAATCATTTCCTATATTGCTAAGGTTTCTTCTTTAAACTAATGCTTTTTCTTTCCATACATGGTCATTTGAGAAACATTGAACAACTTCCTATCAGACATACGATACTGCTCAACTTTCCACTGAGAAATACGTCCGCCCGCACGAATTGGGGTTGCAACTGTTTCAACAGTATCTCCCGCTTTAACGGGCAGTAGATGAGTACTGCTTACTTCGACGCCAAGGAAGAAAAACTTGTCATCTTCATAATGTTCCGTGCAACATTCGCTTGCAGCATTTTCCGCCAAAGCCGCGCTGATTCCCCCATGCAAAACCCCATGAGGCTGAAGCATATCTTCAGTTACCAACATATGAGTTACATATTTATCGGGCGTTGATTCGATAATCTCAATACCGAGAATATCCGCAAGAGCCATTTTACCTTCCCCCTAATCTCTAGACTTTTACACTATATTGTACTGTCTTATTAGAATCTTACGAAGCTCAGCTTTTAGACTGCTTATCCTAGCGGGAAGATTTCATTTAGATAAATGTATGCTTGCCTGTTTGCACGCTGTTTACTTGAATATTTCACTGCTCACTTTTGCTGTTTACTTATACTATTTACTTACCGCTTCTTTACTTGCCTGAGATGAAGCTGGAGCTTCATCTTCGGGATGAGGATGCTTATCAAAATAACCTGTTTGACCACGAACATTCCAAGCGCAAGCTGCAAATGCAAGAACAATTACCAATGAAAGCGTTGTGGCAGGATCAATTTTCCCCTGAGAAACCGCACTAGCAGTGGACCACGAGCTTAAAAGGGCATCCATAATTACCAACCAAAAGAAAACGGTGATACGTTTAGGATTATAGGCACCCCATAAACCAAGTAGTGCAACGACCAAATTCACAGCACCATTAGCAATAGTGTAAGGACCAACACTTAAAGCAGGTACGAATTCCTGCAAATGAAAAATATCCAAGAACGAAAGACTGAATAGCCCAATACCTGCACTAAGCTCCACAATCGCCCAAGCAATAAGAGCAATACAAAGCCAACGTGTACGCAATTGCCAAATAGTATAAGGACTGCCATCCGCAGATATTCTTTGCTTCTTTTTTCTAGCCGTGCTGCTGTGTTTTTTCATAAACCTCTATATAGTTTTCTTCCCTCGTACAACAAAACAGCTGACCTAGAATTTCTTTTTCGGTCAGCTGTTTACCTATCTAGCCAGTATCACTTCAGTCTGTGCCGCACACCGTGAAATTAGCTGCGGACTTCAGCTCCCGTCGCACCACAAACTTTCTTAATAAGGCGTGCATGCTGCTTATCAACTTCTTCGGTAGTAAGCGTACGATCAGCAGCGCGATATTCAAGTGCGTAAGCCATGGATTTCTTGCCAGCACCCACACGCTCTTCATCGCGATACACATCAAACAGCTGTGCCTTTGCAAGCAGCTTACCGCCTGCAGAGTTAATGCAACGCATCAACTGCTCATGCGTTACCGATTCGTCTACTACAAATGCAACGTCCATAGTAACTGCAGGGAATACCGGAACGTCCACGTAATCACGAGCAGGACGAGCGCATTTAATCAGTGCATCAAAATCAAGTTCGAAGGCGACAACTGGCGCTTGAACCTCATAGGTTTCGCAAGCCAATGGATGAATTTCGCCAAGCCAACCAAGAACAGTGCCACCATCAAGAACTTGCGCTGCGCGACCAGGCTGCAAGTGAGGTGCTTCCTCTGCTGAAAGCGCCTTAAAACGAGGCTTTGCAAGAGCAAGTTCGCGCATGAGGCTTTCAATGACGCCTTTGCCATCAAAGAAATCAAAAGGCACTGATTCGCGATTCCATGCTGGATCATTCATTGAGCCAGCCATTACTACTGCTAAACGATTACGTTCCTTAGGGCTCTTCTTGCCTTCGGCACCAAAGAATACAACACCCGTCTCATACAGCTGAATATTATGAACGCCGCGGCTTTGGTTGTAGGCAACACTGCGCATTAGCCCTGGAATAATAGACTGACGCATAACGGACTGTTCAGCATTCAGCGGATTCAAAAGCTCAACAGGAATTCCCATGCCATCAGTTGGCATACGAAGCTGCTCAAGCTCATGAGGATCAGCAAATGAATACGTCATAGTTTCGTTCAAGCCGCAAGCACGAAGCGTGTTGTTGATTTTATCCATCGCACGCTGAGCTTCGGTCTTGATGCCAACGCGACCAGATCCACTTGGCAAGCTAGAAGGAATGCGATCCATACCATAGAGGCGCAGCACTTCTTCATATAGGTCAATTTCGCGCTCTAAATCAGGACGATATGTTGGAGGCACTACTGAAAGCACCGTTTCATCTGAAGCGTCAACTTCGCAACCTAAACGCTCAAGCATATTGATAATAAAATCACGAGGAATAGCTTCACCCATCATGCTCTGGAAGCGAAGAATGCGGAACTGAAGCGTCTCGGGAACTGTTTTGGTGTTGTACACATCAATCATTCCTGGAACAACCACGCCACCAGAAACTTCAGCAAGCAGTTGAGCTGCCGCTGCAGACATACGATCAATTTCGACGTCATCCACACGACGTTCGTAGCGAATAGAAGATTCTGAAATAAGACCAAGGTTACGTGAAGTACGTGAAGTACGACCCGCCTCGAAAGTAGCTGCCTCAAGCAAGATGGTGGTGGTTTCATCAGTCACTTCTGTGTCCATGCCGCCCATAACGCCCGCAAGACCTACTGCCTTTTCAGGAGTTGCAATAACCGTCATATCCTGCGTCAATTCACGCTCTTCATCATCAAGCGTCAAAAGCTTTTCGCCATTACGAGCAGCACGAACAACAATATTTGCCTTGCCGCTTTCATCAACCAGCTTGTCATAATCAAACGCATGAAGTGGCTGGCCAAATAGGAACAGAATATAGTTCGTTACGTCAACCACATTATTAATGGAACGAGCACCTGCTGCTGTTACACGTTCTGCCAGCCAATCAGGACTTGGACCAACTTTGACATTTTTAATTACCCGTGCGGTATAACGTGGACAACGTTCTTTGTCTTCAACCGTAACCGTCGCAAGTTCATCTATGGATGGGCAAGAGGCATCTTCAACGAGCGCTGCCGCCATTTCGTCAAGAGGATTCTTGGCATCGATGGCATACATTGCGCCCACTTCGCGCGCCATACCAACCATAGACAAACAATCGGGACGGTTAGGTGTAATTTCAAGATCAAGAATAGTGTCAGAAAGCTTCAGATAATCTGCTAACGACATACCAACAGGTGCATCTTCGGGCAAAATCATAATCCCATCATGATCAGAACCAATGCCCAATTCACGAGCTGAGCAGTTCATACCACAACTTACTACACCACGAAGCTTCGACTTTTTAATTTTGAAATCACCTGGCAAAACAGCACCAATAGTAGCAACTACTACATGGTCGCCCTGATTAAAGTTCTGAGCGCCACAAACAATTTGTAAAGGCTCAGGGTTACCTTCCTTATCAACGTTTGCACTACCCACATCAACTTTAGTAACCCACATATGATCAGAATCAGGATGAGCTACCTTTTCAATAATCTGACCTGTAACAACATGGTCATATATGTCTCCTGTGCGCTCAACGCCTTCTACACCAGTACCCGTCAGATCAAGACGATCACAAAACGCTTTAATATCTTCTGGTACCTCTACATATTCAGAAAGCCATTTAAGGGAAACTTTCATTTTTTCCTCTTTCTTAAATTGGACTCGTAGAAATTTCGGATTCGTCTGCTATTCGAATGACCGAATAGCAGAGCTTGTTAGCTGTGCTTAGAACTGCCTTAAGAAACGCATATCTCCTTCAAGAAGCATACGCAAATCAGGAACGTCATATTTCAAGCACGCTACACGCTCAACACCAACGCCAAACGCAAAGCCCGAATATACTTCAGGGTCAATTCCAGACATACGCAAAACATTCGGATCCACCATGCCGCAGCCAAGAATTTCCAGCCAACCCGTACCTTTACACATACGGCATCCTTCACCGTGGCAAATACCACACGAAACATCAACTTCTGCAGAAGGTTCCGTAAAGGGGAAGAAATGAGCACGGAAACGCGTTTTGCGTTCTGGTCCAAACATTTCTTTGCAGAAGTATTCCAAAGTACCCTTCAAATCGCCAAAGGTAATGTTTTTATCAATAGCCAAACCTTCGCACTGAGTAAATTGAGGCAAATGAGAAGGATCTGCTACGTCGCGACGATATACCTTGCCAGGAGCAATAACGTAGATTGGTAATTCCTGGTCTTCCATCGCATGAACCTGAACGCCAGATGTTTGTGTACGAAGCAATACATCAGATTCACCACGAACACGCGAATGATCACCAGAAAAGTCACGTACATAGAACGTATCCTGCATTGAACGACTTGGATGGTCTGCAGGTGCATTAAGTGCCGTAAAGTTGTACCAGTCAGTTTCAACTTCAGGACCTGTTGCAACCGAATAGCCCAAACCTAAAAAGATTTCAGAAATTTCATCAGAAATTGCATTGATTAGATGGCGGGTACCCATCTGTTGAACACGACCTGGAAGCGTAACGTCTACTGCACTTGCTTCCATTTTTGCTTCAAGCTCACGGTGAGAAAGCTCTTTTTTCTTGCTTTCTAACGCTGCTTCAATTTCGTTACGAGCAGCGTTTACCGTTTTACCTACTTCAGCTCGATGTTCTTTTTCAATCTGACCCATGGAACGTAGATAACCAGTAAGAGAGCCAGATTTGCCAACTACTTCAACACGAATTTTTTCAAGCGCTTCCGTATCGGAGGCTTGAGCAATGGCCGACAGCGTGTCGGCATGCAGGGATTTTACGTCATCTACTACTGACATTCCTCGCAATCCTTTCTTGCTACAAACGCGAATGAAGCCGCGCGCCATGCACAAAGTTATGCGCTTGCCATGACCGGCGTGTCTTGTGTCCCACATTGCGGTCTCGTGCCGCACGCTGTGTATTCCGTGCCGCGCATTATTTGCTCTGCACTACGCATTGCACTCTTCAGTCGCACAAAAATAAAAGAGCCCTTCTCATCCTTTTCTTCCAAGGACGAGAAGGGCTCTCGCGGTACCACCCTGGTTGATGCTTTTACTGCCTACTAGCCTCCCAGCTTTTTATTGCCGAACGCTCTGTCTGAAGCGCAATTGCGCGCATCCAATATCTAAGGCTTAAAAGCACCCACTCGTTTGCTCTATTACGGGAGCTCCCGTCAAAGCTAGGACATCCATGCGGCACTCAACATTAACGAAGCCACATCCTGCGTTCACTTTGATGCTCTAAAGGGAATCACGTTGCTGATTTATGCCACCATTCCAGCACCCTGGCAGCTCTCTGGAATAAACCGCAGCTACACGCTGCTTGCAACATGCTGTCTTTGTCATCGCACGTGGAAAGAAGTATAACGCATATGCGCAACCAGCTGAAACATCTTTCAAACTAAAATCGAAAAAACTGCTAACTGCGCATCCTCACCCCAAATCACATTATTTGACACGAAAAGCTGAAAACCTAACTTCGATGCCCCAAATGGGGACATTTGGCACGACAAGTCATTTGATACTGCAAAGGACGGTAGCGCCAAAGGTTATTGTTCCTTTGCCATCTCACGCGCATGAGCGCTTGATTCATCAAGACGCGCTGCCGCAACAACAATATTGCGTGCTTCTGCTTCAGGATCGGCTTTTTCCTTTTTGCCGGGACGCTTAGCTAAAATTCGTTGCAACTCAGCCATATCAGCACGAATTTGACGTTTTTCATGCTTGTCCAACTGCTTACCAAGCTTAGAAATTGCCTGATTGCATTCTTCGAGAAGTTCTTGTGCCTTCTGACGAACGTCCATGGTTGCACGACGGAATTCATCTTCTTCGGCATAGTCTTTCGCATCCTGAATAGCGCGTTCTATCTCTTCGTCACTCATGCGATCAGAATCATCAATAACGATGGACTGTTCGCGCCCCGAATCAAGATCCTTTGCAGATACCGTCAAAATGCCGTTGGTATCAATATCAAACGTAACTTCAATTTTCGGAACACCAGCAGGAGCACGTTTAATACCCTTTAGGCGGAACGTACCAATTGCTTTATTGTCCGCCGCCATAGGCCGCTCGCCCTGCAAAACCTTAATTTCAACGCTTGTCTGGAAAGGAGCAGCGGTACTGAATATTTGAGAATAATGCACCGGCAAAGTAGTGTTGCGCTCAACCAAACGCGTTGCTACACCACCAACAGTTTCGATGGACAGGGAAAGTGGTGTTACATCCAACAGCAATAAGCTATTTGCCTGCACAATTCCTGAAGAAGAAGCAGAAAGCGTTTCGCCTTGAATTGCAGCGCCTGTTGCTACACATTCGTCAGGATTAATCGATGCCGAAGGCTCCATACCCGTTAACGAACGAACGTGATTTTGAACAGCAGGAATTCGAGTAGAACCTCCCACCAACAAAACGCAGCCTAATTCTGATGCTGCTATACCCGCATCGTTTAACGCGGACTGTACAGGGCCCGTGGTTTTTTCTACCAGATGCCTAGTTAACTGCTCAAATTCAGCACGCGTTAGCGTGATATCCATATGGAGTGGGCCGCTGTTACCCTGCGCCAAGAAAGGTAAATTAACTTGAGTTGACGTTACGGCAGACAGTTCTTTTTTAGCCTGTTCAGCAGCCTGACGCACACGCTGCAGCGCCATAGCATCACGCTCCAAATTAACGCCTGTTTGCTGTTTGAATACTTGCAACAGATGCTTGGTGACGCATTCATCAAAGTCATCGCCACCTAAATGGTTATCGCCTGAAGTGGCTAAAACTTCAATTACGTCGTCACCTATTTCAATAATAGATACGTCGAAAGTGCCACCACCCAAGTCGTACACCATTACTTTTTGAGCAGTGCCGTTATCAAGACCATAAGCCAATGCTGCACTGGTTGGTTCGTTGATAATACGCAAAACATTGAGTCCCGCAATGCGTCCAGCATCCTTAGTTGCCTGACGTTGCGAGTCGTCAAAATAAGCGGGAACCGTAATAACCGCATCAGTTACTTCTTGTCCTAAGAAAGCTTCTGCATCACGACGAAGCTTCGTCAAAATCATGGCAGAAAGCTCTTGCGGAGTGTAGGCTTTACCGTCAATTTTTGCTTGCCAAGAAGTACCCATGTGACGCTTTACCGAAGAAATAGTTCTATCGGGATTTACCGCCGCCTGGCGAAGCGCAATACTTCCCACTAAACGCTCGCCTTCTTTAGAAAAGGCAACCACACTTGGAGTGGTACGTTCCCCTTCGGCATTTGGAATAATGGTTACACGACCACCTTCCATTGTTGCCATACAACTATTGGTCGTTCCTAAGTCAATTCCAATCGTGGCGCCCATAAAAGGTCCTCTCTTACGTCTTCCTAAACGTTATACGCAAAAATAAGCAGCATTCGAACAACCATACATGCCAAGGCATAAACCGCAGCAAATCATATTAGGATCCATTCCTACCGAAAAACCGCGTGCTTTTCCCTGCTGCTGGTATGCTTGACCAGCCATTTGGAACTGCTGCTGCGCTTGACGATATTCCCTATTATTTGGATCAAGCTTTATCGCACGGCGAATTTGTTCGTTTGCCATCATTGAATTGCCTATGCCGTGGTTAGCTATAGCGCTTATGTAATACCATCGCGCATTACGTCCCGTGCTCTTTACCTGGTTAAGGATATTTACCGCCTGCTGGTATCTACCTGCATTAATAGCATCAATAGCGCTCCGTACTTCAGGTGTATCACTTGCAGCAGCTTCTGGATGAATTGCACCGAAACCACCAAAACCACCGAAGCCAAAAATATCATCAAAATCAATTGTTGACCAGCCGTAAGGACCTGATGAACTGTAGCCTTGTCCAGTTCCACCAGCGCCGTAGCCCTGCGATCCTCCCGCGCCATATCCTGCACCGCCTGCAGCACCAGCCGAACCAGCACCGTAGCCCGATGCCTGCGCAGCGCGTCGATCGCTTGCAGCATATTTTTCTGGGTTGGTAATTCGATCGTAGGCTTCATTGACCTCGTTCATGCGTTCAGCGGCTTTGGGGTCATTGGGGTTTAGATCAGGGTGATTCTCTCTTGCCTTTTTACGATATGCTTTCTTTATTTCATCAGCCGATGCATCTCGACTTACACCCAAAACCTCATAGGGGTCTTTAACCATCGTGGTTCTTTTTCTCCTTTGCCTCAAAACGCTGCCACACGCCTGCGTACAGCACGCTTCTCATAACATGTATGTCTCGTTCTAGCGGCAATCGTTCAAACGCGTCAGTCATACTTGCCGCCAAGTATTCTAAATTGTCACGAAGTGCTTGCGTGTCATGATCCATATTTCTAAAAGGATTATATGAACCTGTTTTTAAATCTTCCTCCAAGTCCATGGCTGCATCCATGACATACACAAACTTTCCTAATCGTGCACCAAATCGGCGCAAATCTGTTGCCCAAAAGTCATTTTTGTAACCAAAAAGTTCCCCCAAAAGCAAACCAAAACGATTTGCTGGAGCATCAGGCGGAACAGAATAGGGATTTTTTAGAGCATCTTGCTCCATTGCTTGAATATCCAAAAGCGCTTGCTCTATAGCTGTGCACTGAACTGGAATGCGCTCTTTCGCATTCCGATAGGACCTCCATAAGGCAGTAGCGCCAAGACGAGACTTTACCTTTTTATCATCATGCCAATCATCAAGCAATTTATGGTAGGCAAATGCCACGCTAAGATCAGCCGCATACTGAGTATATTCGCTTATTGCAAACTCTTGCGGCTCAGTAGGATGCACAGGACAACACTTATTACCGCAACTTTCTTGCGGTTCGTAAAGCGAACCGAACACCATAGCCATAAAGGTTAAATCAAACGAAGTTGCAAGCCTGGATATTTGACCATAGCGCTGTTTAATAGAACGACACACACCACAATACACGGCGCGATATCGCGCACGCTCTGAATCTTGCAAACTTTCCAGATTGGGAAGAATATACCCAAACAACGTGTAACCTCTATTAACGCAGTAACCTTTGTTTGGCTATGGTATAGGTAAACTAAAAACTTCTGAGCAGAAGTACTTAAAATGCACGATAAAAGCAAGTGACATTGCCCGTATGGCAAGCTGGGCCTGCTGGATTTACCAGCGCAAGCAACGTATCGGCGTCGCAATCATAGCGAAGCTCTACTAGCTCTTGCGTATTGCCCGATTCTTCCCCTTTATGCCAAAACTTCTGACGACTACGCGACCAGAACCAGGTTGTTTTTTGATCAAGGG
Organism: uncultured Eggerthella sp.; assembly: GCA_900556585.1. Taxonomy (GTDB): domain Bacteria; phylum Actinomycetota; class Coriobacteriia; order Coriobacteriales; family Eggerthellaceae; genus Anaerotardibacter. The sequence continues at coordinate 51,123 of USPD01000004.1, read as the reverse complement.
TGCGCTGGACGGATTCTTCGTTCATCCATGCCATCATAAGCACTTCACGCGTTGTGGCATCCTGCACAATACAGGGAATAAGACCATCAGCATTATAGGTAAGCTCATGTACATCCATGATGTTCTCCTAAGATGATTCAAGACCGAACAATTACAAACGAACAGGAATGCCTTGTGAACGCATATATTCTTTCACTTCGCGAATAGTAAGCTCACCGAAATGAAATACGCTTGCTGCCAGCACCGCATCGGCCTCGCCTTCAATAATGCCTTCAGCAAAATGCTCAAGTTTACCTACGCCACCTGAAGCAATAACAGGAATACTTACTGCACGCGCAACTGCACGAGTAAGAGGAATATCGAAGCCATCTTTGCTGCCATCACGATCCATACTGGTAAGCAGGATTTCGCCAGCACCACGCTTGGCAGCTTCAGCTGCCCATTCAACTGCATCGACGCCCGTGTTTTTACGACCACCATGAACATATACTTCCCATTTATTAGGATTACCTGGAACCTGTTTAGCATCAATAGCGCAAAGGATAGCCTGAGTTCCAAATGCAGCTGCGGCTTGCGTTATAAGCGTTGGATCAGCTAGAGCAGCAGAATTGACCGATACTTTGTCCGCACCTGCGGCAATCATCGTACGAATATCAGCAACGCTACGAAAACCGCCACCCACGCAATAGGGCAAATGAAGTTCTTCGCTTGCACGACTGGCCATTTCAACCGTAGTCGCACGTCCTTCATGGGTTGCCGTAATGTCCAAAAAAATTACTTCGTCAGCACGTTGTTCGTCGTAGCGCTGAGCAAGCTCGATCGGATCACCTGCATCACGCAGATTAACAAAGTTAACACCCTTTACAACCCTGCCATCCTTAACATCCATACAGGGAATAACGCGCTTAGTTAACATGCGTAGGTCCTTTCGCACACAGTTAGTGCTTCTTTAACATCCAGGCTGCCTTCATATACAGCACGACCCGCAATAACACCTTCAATAGATTCGGCAACAACAGAAAGGTTTTTAATATCATCCAGGCTTGCAACGCCGCCCGATGCAATCACGGGATGACCAAACACGCGCGACACTTCCACGTAACGCTTAGCATCAATACCTGTTTGCATGCCATCGCGCGAAATGTCGGTATAAACCAAATGCTTAAAACCAAGACGACCAACTTCTGCGATAAGTTCTTCAGCAGGAACACCTGCTCCCTCACGCCAACCAGCTACCGCAACTTCACCATTTTTAGCATCAATTCCAGCCGTTAACATATCGGGAAATTCAGCAAGCGCTTGCTTTGCGAATTCCTGATCAGTTACCAGCGTTGTACCCAATACCACACGAGAAACACCTGCCTGAGCAAGACGTTTTATGGTGTCTAGGCTGCGAATACCGCCGCCAACTTCAATATGTAAGCCGGTTTCGTGAATAATCTGCTCAATAAGGGCAATATTTTCCGGAACACCACTGCGTGCACCATTCAAATCAACAACGTGAATCCAACGAGCACCCTGCTCTTTAAATTTCGCTGCTTGCGCAACAGGACTTTCGTTATATACCGTAACCGCGTTATAGTCACCCTTAGCAAGGCGAACCGCTTTACCGTCTAAAATATCAATAGCGGGTAGCAAATCCATTACCCTGCTCCTTTACTTACCCGTGTATTCAGCTACCAACTGAACAAAATTCTTCATAACTTGCGCCCCTGCATCCGATGATTTTTCGGGATGAAACTGCACACCAAACACCGTTTCTCCCTTTTGGACAACGCAGGGAAACGTTACCGAATGGGTGGTAGTAGCTATAGTTGCCTCTGATTGCGGAGCAATATAGCTATGTGTGAAGTAGAAATATTCTCCTGGTTTTACGCCTTTCAAAAGCGGACAGGTGCAGTCAATATCAAATTCAATGGAATTCCACCCAACATGAGGAACCTTATAGCGCTTCCCCGCTTCATCGAACGCTGGAATACGATCAACAGTACCAGGAATGACGCCTAGCCCTTCAACAGTAGTATGCGTCTGAGCGTCCCCTTCTGTCGATGCATTTACTGCGCCTTCGGTGCCTTCCGTAAACAGTAAATGTTCTCCAAGACAAATACCCAAAAACAGCTTTCCCTGCTTAATGCTTTCGCGAATTGCCTGCATCTGCCCAGTTTTGAGCATAGTTTCCGATGCATCTGCAAAAGCCCCTACTCCAGGAAGCACCACCGCATCAGCGGCAGCAATTACTTCAGGATCATCAGTTATACAAGCATCGCCACCGGCATCAATTAAGCCACGCTCAACACTGCGTAAATTGCCCTTACAGTAATCAACAACAGCAATCATTACAGCGCTCCTTTTGTGGAAGGTAAAGCATCCATAGCACGCGAATCAAGCTCCAGCGCATACCGCATTGCACGGCCGACCGCCTTAAAGCATGCTTCGACGATGTGGTGGGCATTTTCGCCCGCCATCATACGAACGTGAAGGGTCACCTGCGCATTTGTAGCGAACGCAATAAAGAATTCCTTTGCCAAGGATGTATCAAAAATGCCAAGCGTGCATAAAGGAACATCCACATCCCAGTGCAGCTGCCCACGCCCTGAAATATCAACCGCAGCAAGCACAAGCGTTTCATCCATAGGAAGAAGCTGAGAGCCAAATCGCACAATACCACGCTTGTCCCCCATGGCTTGAGCAAATGCCTTACCCAGTACAATGCCCACATCTTCTACCGTATGATGAGCATCTACTTCAATGTCACCTTTTGCCTGAACTTCCAAATCAAACAAACCATGCCTACCAAAGGCATCAAGCATATGATCAAAGAATGGCACGCCTGTATCAATGGCTGTTGTGCCCGTGCCATCAATAGCGAGAGAAAGCGCAATATCAGTTTCTTTCGTTGCGCGCGTAACCTTCGCCACGCGAGAAGATTCTGCCATAGTTGCTCCTTTTGCCTTCAGTCTTTTTTACCTTCAACCATGCATGTATATACACTGCAGGCTACACCACAATTCTTTCATGCACGTTAACTCATATATGCAAGCCAGCAGCGAAATATGCCGCCATCGAATTAACCATAGCGCATGCGCTATCAAAACAATACTAGCGAATACCGTGTATACGCATTAGTTCTGAGCAGCTAAAATGTCCGCTAGTGCAGCAAGCAATGCTTCGTTTTCTTCTGGCAAGCCCACTGAAATACGCAAACAATTTTCCAAAAGCGGTGCGCTTGAAAAATCGCGAACCAATATGCCGCGATCATACAGCTGCTGCCAAACTTCACCTGCCTTAGGCAAACGAACAAGGATGTAATTCGAATCCGAATCGAATACTTCAACAGTTGACATTAAACGTAATTTTTCAATAAGCACACCACGCTGTTCGATAATTTGCTCAATCCCTGGTTCGAATTTCGCACGATTACGAAACACCGCACAGCCGATTGCCTGCGAAAGAGCATCAACCGAATAAGGTTGGCGTACCTTAATGAATTCACGAATAACCGATTCGTTCGCAAGCAGATAACCTAAACGAACACCCGCCAAGCTAAATGCCTTGGAAAACGTGCGCAGAATTACCAAGTTTTCATGCTCTTCCAACAGTGGACGCATAGTTGAACGAGAAAATTCAAAGTATGCTTCGTCAACCATTACCAACGCGTCGGTTGAATTGAGAAGTTCGCGCACAAATGATCCACGAGCAAGCTTGCCTGTAGGATTATTTGGGCTGGTAATCATAATGAAATCAATATCGCCCTGCGCTACACGATTAAGCACCGCTTCCTCATCAATGTCAAAATTAGGCTTACGTGGAATGTTGACAACATTCGTTCCAACCAAACGCGCATTCGCTTCATATACCGAAAATGTTGGGGGCACATTTAAAAATGTACGCCCAGGACCACCCCAAGCAAGCGCAAAGTTGAATAGAAGCTCATCGCCGCCATTGCCCAGTAATACGTTATTGCGCGTAAGGCCATTAGCTTCCGCGATCAAATCGCGTAGTTCGTTTGCCAAAGGATCGGGATACCTGTTGAAAGGGAAATTCTTAAGAGCTTTACGAATTTCTATCTGCACATCTTCAGACACATTATTTGGATTTTCATTTGCAGACATAAGCTGCTTAGCCGGCAAATACTTAGGATCATAAGGTGTTAATCCATCAAGTGCAGGCTGAGAAGGCCGAACTGTTTTCATATTAGTTCGCCTCCGAATCCGATGCTGCCGAAGTAGTGCCTGACTGAACAGCCGCATCAGCAACTGTATCAGTTACAACACCGCAGGCTGAAACCGTCGAAGGATCAACGCCCTGTTGTGCCGCAACCTGCTCAAAAGCCTGCTCAACCAATTTGCAGCGCAAACGCACGCTTTGCGCATGAGACCACAATCCTTCGTGATCTGCAAGCGCAATGATTGCCTGCGAATCGCGTACCAGAGCAGCAGGTGAATACTGTAGAACACTCGATTTCTTAATGAATTCATCAACCGAAAGAGGGCTTGAAAAACGAGCAGTGCCACCCGTTGGAAGCGTATGGTTAGGACCAGCCACATAGTCGCCCGCTGCTTCCGGGGTCCATTCACCACAGAAAATAGCACCCGCATGACGAATAGCGCCCAATAATTCCATTGCATCAGGCACGTGTAATTCCAAGTGCTCTGGGGCAATAACATTAACAACATCCAAAGCCGTATTCATATCAGGACAAATAATAATCAGACCCTGATTAGTCAGGGATGCGGTGGTAATTTCAGCACGCGTTGAGCCCTGCATGTGAAGCTCAATTGCTGCTTCTACTTGATCAGCATATTCTGCTGAAAACGTAACTAAATAGCAGCTTGCCAGCGGATCATGTTCTGCCTGAGCCATAAGATCAATTGCCACCAATTCTGGAAGTGCCGTTTCGTCGGCCACGACGCACACTTCAGAAGGTCCAGCAATCATATCAATTCCCACATCACCAGAAACTACTTTTTTAGCAGCCGCAACAAATGCATTACCGGGGCCTGTGATCTTATCCACCTTTGCAATAGATTCCGTACCATATGCTAAAGCGGCAATAGCCTGCGCACCGCCAACTGAATATATTTCAGTTACGCCAGATACACGACATGCCTCCAAAATTGCAGGATCCAAAGAACCATCCTTTGTCGGAGGCGTTACACACACAATACGCCGAACGCCTGCAACAGAAGCGGGAATTGCATTCATAAGTACCGAAGAAGGATACAGCGCACGACCACCTGGCACATAAATACCAACCGAATCAAGCGGCTGCACCTTAGCGCCTACCAAAGCGCCATCTTCACGCAAAGTGAACCAACCCTGCTGCTTTTGACGATCATGGAAATCGCGAATTTGAGCAGCCGCCTGCTGGATCGCCGAAGCAACCTTTGGATCAACACGCGTTAGCGCCTCATCAATTGCGCTTTGAGAAACACGGAAGGTTTCCAATTCAACGCCGTCAAACTTCTTAGTATATTCACGCAGAGCTTCGTCACCACGGCTACGCACATCTTCAACAATATTTGTTGCTGCAATAAGCGCTTCCGCATTGAAAGCACCCGTACGATTAAGCATCTTTTCTTCGAAAATTTGGCCAGCGCCAAGTTCAATTCGTCTCATGTGCTAGTTCTCCTTTGCCTGAGCATATAGCGTGTTGGCAAGCTGACCAACACGAGGATTTGTTCTAAAAGATGAAGGGTTCGCGAAGAAACGCGCCGTTGAGGCCAGCACGTCATCAACCACCACAAGGTTATTTTCGCGCAAGGTGGTACCTGTAGCGGTAATATCTACAATTCGCTCTGCCATTCCAGTAATTGGCGCCAGTTCAATATTGCCATGAAGCTTTACGATTTCTACCGGCATACCAATTTTGGCGTAATACGAACGAGTAATATTGGGGTATTTGGTAGCAACACGAATAGAGCCCAGTTTGCGATAGCGCTCCTCCACCGCTTCAGTGGTGCCCTTTGATTCTGCCACCACAAAGCGACAACCGCCAAATTTGAGGTCGACCAATTCGACCACATCAGGCGCAGCCTCTAGCAAAGAATCTTCGCCACAAATGCCGCAATCAGCCGCACCAAGCGCCACGAATACTGGAGCATCGGTTGGGCGAACAATAATGTATTCAACATCGCCATTACGCAGCATTAAAGTTCTGCCAGAATCCAACAGGCCATCCACATCAAGCCCTGCATTCTTTAGAACTTCGACTGATCCTTCTTTCAAAGAACCCTTTGGAACCGCAATGCGCAATGGGCGGTTTTGCGTGTTGACTGATTCGGAATTAGCTGCTTTCTGTTCAGCTTCACGTGCTGCTTGCTGAGCCGCAGCTTGACGAGCAGCCATAACCTGTTCTAGGTAAAAAGCAAATCCTGCTGCAGGAACCTTTTCTGCGCCATATGAAGCAAGAAGGTTGTCGTAGCGACCGCCACCGCCAAGAGGAGACCCAAGACCGGGCGCATATGCTTCGAATACCAAGCCCGTGTAGTAGTCAAAAGAACTCATAACGGAAAAATCAATTAACAGCTTATCGCCCAGGCCACCCTCTACAAGAGCATCATAAACAGTCTCAAGCTCCTCAATACCTGCTTCACAACCCAAAGGCTCAAGTAAGGCATGCACTTCTTGCAATGCCTGTTTTCCGCCGCGCAAACGCGACAGAGCAAAAATAGCGCGCGCTACTTCTAGGTTTACCTCGCCAGGATTATCAAGAGCAGGATCTGCCAATTTGAAGCTCTTTTCAGCCTGGTTGGCATTTTCGGTAGATACGCCAGCAACACTATCATTCGTAACAGTGGGGTCAACCTCATCTGTGCCAGCAGCAGAGACAACCTCACCCGCACCCGCAGCAGATCCCATAGCGCCTGCATTAGCATGTTCAGCAGCCTCAACCAATTGGCTCAAATACACAAAGTTTGAAGTGTGATAAGCCTGCAGAACCGCTGATTGCCATTGTTCGCTTGCGCCACTTGCCTTCAGCAAATCACGCAAAACACCAGCAGATCCAAGCGCAATAGAAAATCGTGTGAGTCCGCATTCTTCAAGAGCGTTTGCCATCATGCTAACCAGTTCAACATCAGCAACGCTTCCCGCAACGCCTAGGCATTCTGCGCCGCACTGGGTAAGTTCGCGTGCTGCTGCTTCGATTGTTTTTTCACGAAACACACGCTGGGTATAGCGAATACGAAGAGGTTTTGTGATGCCCCCCATTGTTTCGCTACGCGCTGCGCACATGCGCGCAATCTGCATCGTAACGTCGGGACGCATTGCCAAAAGATCACCATGAGAATCGAAGAATTTAAAGGGAGCTTCAGGAACATGGCCGCCAGCTTCCATAACGTCAAGAACTTCCAAAGTGGGAGTTTCAACAGGCAAGTACCCGCGTGCAGCAAAACAAGAGCGTACGCGAGAGGTAAGTTCTTCACGAACCAGGGCTTCTTCGCTTACTACGTCGCGAAAGCCAACTGGAGTAACGTAGTTCATGGTTCTTCTTTCTCCTCATTCTCTTCTTGCGAGTAAATACTGCGCCCTATAGTGCCCATGCCTTATAACTTCCGCACTTTACAGCGCCTAAGCTGCACGATACCCACATTTATAACAACCGAGCTTTAAACGCCAAACTTTAGGGTATCTATGCTCTACAGCACCAAGCATTGAGGCATTTCTAATATTGAGCATCGTTACTTTATCACAGTAGAGTGCTAAAGTACGTTACATTTTTGTTACGGTACAAAGCCTTCATAGCATACCCCTATTCCAGGTCACATAAGAAAAGCTTGTTGTTTTGTCTATATTCGTTTCGTTTTTCGCGATACAAGGCGGTCTTAATCTTGCTTATTTTCAATTTTGTCGGTCTATAATTCTTTCATAAAATTGTTTTTCTTTCATGAAAGCGTTTACCCTTATTGGAGGAACCCATGTTTGAACGAAAAAACACTTACACCATTCCCGAAGGCTATCGCGAACAAATCGAAGCTGCCGCTCCAACTATCAAGTATCGCGGCAACACTAACATTCATCCTGAAGCATACATTTCTGATACCTGTTGGATTGTAGGCGATGTTCGCATCGGTTATCACGCAGTAGTAATGCACGGAGCCTGCTTACGAGGCGATTGCGACTACATTGAAATTGGTGCTGAAACCAATATCCAAGAAAACTGCGTCCTGCACGAATCAGAAGGCGAGCCTATTATTATTGGCGAACATACCACCCTTGGCCATGGCTGCATTATCCATGCATGCGAAATTGGTGACAACTCATTAATTGGTATGAATGCTGTTGTTTTAAATGGAGCAAAAATCGGCAATAACTGCATTGTAGGAGCTGGATGCGTAGTTACTGAAGGTATGGTAGTTCCCGATTACCATATGGTTGTAGGAGTTCCTGGAAAAATCAAACGTGAGATCACTCAAGATGAAGTGGTAAGCATTATTGAAAGTTTATCGGAAGGTAATTTGACCGAAGCAAGTCGTATGTATGCAGAAGGATTAGTATTTCATCCCAGCGATGAACTGCTTCGCAAAATTGGAGCCCTATAAGCTGATCAATATCCCAGCTAAATAGCGCAACAGACGAGTATAATTACTCCTAGGAAGGGAATCTGAGGGGGCGATTCACGATGAGTTTCAAAAACATTCTCGTGCCATACGACAATTCCGAACATGCTAAAAATGCGCTTAAAGAAGCTATTGGTTTGTCCGAAGGAATAGAGGGCGTTGCTATTCATGTAGTTGAAGTTGCTGCTCCTCCGCAAGATTTGGTATACAGCAGCATCAACCAAACAGGCTTCGGCATGGGCGTTTCTCTCGCTTCGCAAGAAGACTTTGCTCATATTGTCGAAGAACGTAATGAAGAAAGCGACAAAAAACTTCAAGATGAAATTGTTTCTATCGTTGAAGGCTTCAAAGGCGAACTTACCGCTGAAGTAGTTTTTGGCATTTACACCATTGAAACCATTATTGATGCCGCAAAACATTACAACTGCGATTTGATTGTTATGGGATCTCGCGGTTTGGGCGCAATTCGTGGCGCTATTGGTTCAGTCAGCTATGGCATTTTGCGCTCGGTAGATATTCCTGTGCTGGTAGTTAAATAAGCGCATATAAAAGTCCCTGTACCGAATGCAATACAGGGACTTTTACTTGTTTGTCTATAAATACGAAGTCTAGACATCAAGATAGCTTTTGTTTATCGATCACCAAATTCCTCAAAAGCCCATGAATACAGAATATACCTTCCAACGTATTTAAGACAAGTATTGAGCGAAATATCCGTATAAAGCAGATCGTTATTCTGCGGCAGGAGGAACTTGGGTTGCAGGATTAAAACCTGACAAAGAGGCAGATAAAGCACCAACTAACTTAACAAAAATGAATACCGACACAATAGCAGTTGCCCAAACGAACAAAACCCATTGAGCAAAACCTGCAAGCCATGCCATCACACCACCAGTTGCAAAATAGCTAATGAGCATGTTTCCCAAGAGGATAATTGTGCCAAAATACAAACCAAGGACGATCGATTGAATGATCCATGTCACAAACTTGTTTGCCTTTATTGCGCCTGCTAATTTCAGAGCCCAAGACATAGGATCGGCAATTGTACCAGCAGTAACGCCAATAACAAAACTTGAAAACCACGTTGTCACAACTGATTCGGCAGTTATAACATTCATTCCAACTTGCAGAGAAATGGCAATGTTAATAGCTAGGGTAATAAGCAATCCAAGGATGATATTCATAATGACATTCATCCAAAAGGCATATCCTTCGGGACCCTTCTTCATGATGAGCCTTTCTCTAAGAGCCTGGCTTGACTTTAAGCCAAGCCAGGCACAAACGTACCAAAAAACAAGATCACTAGAGCTGGATGGCCTTTTCATCTCCCTGCATTCCGCCCGTAACTGCTCCAGAGCAGCCACCGTCTACCGGAATGTTTGCTGCCGTAATAAAGCGAGACTCATCCGAAGCTAAGAACAAATAAGCATAAGCGATATCCATTGGATCGATTGCTTGCTGAGTAGTTTGAGCAGCAATGAGGCCTGTTGCCATTTCCTTAGGAATATTTGCCATAGCTTCTGTCCAAATCAAGCCAGGTGTAACGGAGTTAACGCGAATGCCGAAAGGACCACCTTCGCCAGCAAGCTGACGAGCTAGCGCGATACAAGCACCCTTAGCGGCTGCGTGAGCGGATTGAGGAGAGTTGGATCCCTGAAGGCCGTTGGTAGAAGCAGTGATAATAATAGATGCTCCATCAGCCTCCTTAAGGTACTTCCAAGAGGTCTGACAAACGTTGTATACAATATCAAGTTCGTTACGGATGGATTTTCTCCAAGAAACGGGATCCATATCTTCAAAAGGAAGCATTTCAGGACGAGAAGCATTGTTGATTACAACATCAACGCCGCCCATTGCTTCAACACATTTTTCTACATAAGCTTTTGCTTCATCGTAATCGCCCAAGTCTGCAGTAAAACCAAGAGCCTGATAGCCCTTTTTCTGAAGTTCTTCGGCGTTCTTTTCTGCTACACCAGGAGTAGTACCTGAACCGCAAACAAAAGCACCTTGAGCACAAAGCAATTCTTGAGCAGCCTTACCTACACCCTTTGTTGTGCCCGTCAAAATAATCTTCTTGCCTTCAAGACGCTTACCTAAAGAACCTTCAGGAGTTGGAAGTGTACCAAAATTAGGAGCACCAGCAAGTTTAGGAATGTTAACCATGACAGTATCCTTTCTCGAACGCAAGGGTAATTCTTCCTTGCACGTTTTACGGTAGAAACTGAAGAGCGCTTGCCGGGCACTGCCTATAACTTGGGGAGCAACAGTACCCGGCAAGGCTAGAGGAGAAATTAATCAATATAGGTTGCAATAGCATGACGTGCTGCAATACGTCCTGACGTATGAGCGAAACCATTTGCAGCTCCTGGCACTTCCATGTTGTAAGTGTCTCCGTACAAACCAGTTACTTCCAAGCCGACTGCATACAGTCCAGGAATTGGGTTGTAGTCAACATCAACAACCTGCATATTGCCATTTACCTTAATGCCACCTGCGGAGCCCATTGTTCCTGTTGCCAATGGAATTGCATAGAATGGACCCTCTTGCAAAGGACGTAAGTGCTCAGGCTTCTTCATAAATTCATCGTCATAACCCTGCTCGCAATACTTGTTGTAGTTCTCCATGGTCTCAACAAATGTTGTAGTAGGAACATCCATTTGCTTGGCAAGGTCAATAAACGTATCCGCCTTCTTCACCAAGCCGGACTCAATGTTTGCTTCAAGCTCGGTATTCAAGCGCTCCATTGGCTCGTGATATACCACGAATTCACCAATAGCAATTTCGGAACCTTCCTTGGACAAACGATCGACATCTGCCTGAGAAAGAATGGACCACACGATGCCGTCAGGCTGCTTACCAAAATACGTTCCAAGGTCACCAATATTTTCTGCAACCGATTCAGAAGCAAAACGACAACCAGTCTTATTAACCCAAACGCCAGGATTTACGCCTGCACCACCGCACTGGGAGTCCATAGTCATATCACGACCGCCAGCAGCAAGAATCGGGCAGGTAGTAACGGTGGTTGGATCCGCTCCTACCGACTGAGCCAAATCAAAACCATCGCCCACATTTTGTAGTGGCGTCAAAGTGTTCATGTTATAAGCAGAAGGCGCAAACCAGCTGTACCTATAAATACGATCTGGGTTTGAACCCATACCGCCTGTTGCCAAAATTACGGCCTTACCCCCAACACGCAAAGGCTCGCCCTCAGATTCAGCAACAACGCCAACTACCTTGCCATCTTCAGTAATAAGTTCACGTGCTGGCGTATTAACGAAGATATCAACGTCAAGCTTCTGTACAGCATCCAGCAATACTTCCTGACAATGAGCGCCTAATCCTTCAGGCAGATGGAACGTCCATACTTCGTTGGGGTCATCTTCTGCAGCAATATCGCACGTCTTGTATACAACGCCGAGGTCACGATAGATATCAATCGTTTCAGCTGAATTTTCCACAAAGGCACGAACCACATCATAGTTTGCGCGCTGATGGCTGTAGTGCATGAATTTTTCAATACCTTCAGCCTTGGTTGGAAAATGATACTTATCCAAACGAGGTGTTCCCAATTCCTTCTGAATGCTTGATTCAAAAGCGCAGGTGCCCTCCGCGTATACAGAAAGTCCACCTGTTTCCGGCATCTTCTCAAGGATAACTACGCTTTTCCCAGCGCGAGCTGCAATCAAAGCAGCAGATTTTCCTGATGCGCCACTTCCGACGACAACAAGATCATATTCAACATCGAAATCAGCCATAATGGCCCTCCTTTTTCTTTTCCCTCATTAACCTCAAAATGCATAACAATACTTTGTTTAAAACTTCAGGTGTCCGCACCAGTTCACAAAGCTGGTTTATTGCTTTGGGCTTATCTAGGCGGTTTTAAGCGCAGCAATAAGAGCTGGGAGAACCTCTTTTACGTCGCCCACAATGCCATATTTCGATTCGCGGAAAATGGGAGCTTCGGGATCTTTGTTAATTGCCATAATGAGCTTTGCGCCGCGAACGCCCATCATGTGGTTAGGAGCGCCCGAAACACCGCAGGCCAGATAGAAACGAGGAGAAATTTTCTGCGTAGAGGATCCCACTACTCGACTATGCTCAAACCAGTGATAGTTATCGCAAAGAGGTAAGCTGCAAGCAACTTCTGCATCAAGAACCTCTGCCAGTTCATCCATCAAGGCAAGATTCTCTTTCCCGCCAATGCCTAAGCCACACGAAACCACGCGTTGCGCTTCAGCAAGATTAATCCCGCTATCCTCAGGTGCATGGTAGTCGCCTGCGGTAAGGACATCAGGAACAGAAACCTCAATCTGCTGAATGGATGCAGGCTCATTGCCCGGATCAATCTCATCGACACTTTCTCCGATAAGAGCAATTGCAGGGCGCTGTGCCTTCAACGTTTGGATTGAGCTGCCTTCAGCAACTCCACGCTCTATTGTCACTTGATCGCCCTCAACACAGAGCGCATTTACGTTTGAGGTGATAAGAACGTTTCCTTTTGCAGCGATGCATCCGGTAATAACACGAGCAACTGCTTCATCTGCTGCAACGATCGCATCTACTTCTGCCGCCAAGGCCGCATCAGCGATGGCTCCCGCATAAGATTCTGCCAACGTATTTGTTGTGTCATACCAAAAAACCGTGCTTACCCCGAGAGTTGCAACATATTCTGCTCGTTCACGAGATCCAAGAACTACTGCTTCAACCTCTTCATTGGTTGAGGCTGCAACTCCAGCTACTTTAGTTGCAGACATATCATCTGCCACAATGATCCAAACTTTGCTCATTTAGATCACTCCTTCTGCTCGTATTGCTGCCACTAGCTGCGCAACCGCACCATCGACATCTTCTGTACCGTCATAAACATTGGAAACAACCGCTTCCGGATCGTGATATCCCTCAATTTCAAAGGTGCGTTCACTTCCGTTAAGCTCGTCAAATGAAAATGTTTCCTGTGGCTTTTTACGAGCAGCTAAAACCACCCGCATACCGGGCTTCGTTTCCTCTTCACGACGTGCTGCCACATCAAGAACTACAGGACCTGAAACTGCGATCTCTTGCGTTCCAACTCCCGAACGACGAACAACAACAAATTCGTCATCGCTTCGTCTCACTTCGTCCACTTCCATGATTACAGGCCAACCTAAAAGTCCCGCTAATACGCCAGCCACGCAAGGTTTCCAGGACGCATCGCCAATGCAAACGCAATCAACGTCGCCAATTTTTTCAATCGCATGAGCAAGTACGGTTGCAATAGTGAGAGCATCTGCTTCGATAGGAACAGAATCAATTGCAACAGTCCTATCTGCACCACGAGCTGCCGCAAATGAAAGATCACCCGCTGGATTAGTTGTGAGCCCTACTACTTCACCACCATTTGCTGCAGAAAGAGCCGTTGCTACTACTGCATGGTCATCATCGCCAACATCAGGACGTTCAGCTGCCCACTTCGCGACCCCGTTAAATACGCGCTCATCGTGAGGATTCATCGCCCACTTAAATATCGCTACTGTTGTCATTACTATCACCTCATCCGAATAACGCTATTCGGCTTCTTTCCAATCGCATACGTCAGTCCATTCGACGCCCATATCAAGAGCAACCTGAATAGCGGCGCCATTTGCATCAGGAAATTCATTCACTGCAATTTCCAAGCCATGCGTTGCTGGTTGAGGAGGAATGATCATCTCTCTAAATTGGCCATGTCTAAATTCGACCGCAGGCTCTAAACCAAGTGAAGCGAAGTGAGCTTTTGCTTCCTCGAAATCATCAACACGCATAGCAATGCCGCTGATTCCTTCGCCTTCTGTTTGCAACTTTTGATATGCACCGATTGCATCGTGATCATGCATTGGTGACATAATTTCAATTCCTCCCGACTTTGGAAGGGCAACGCGAAGTCCAACGCCCTCATCGTCGTATGGACCATAGAAGCTCACACCGAGAAGTGCGCTTAAGTCCTCAACAGCCTTATCAGCATCAGCAACACGCAACGCTATTCGGTTAAGCTGTGCCTTAATTTTTCCCATGTTGATCAAACTCCTTATGTTGTACTTTGTTTGTCACAAAATGAATTGATCTATTGCCAAGAGGCTCATCTCAAAACATACGAAAGGAGACGGAGCAAGGTGTTATCAGAAAAAGATGAGCCTCTGACACATCAGAAATTAGATATTGATACCTGCAATATAGCCTTCATGAACGGCATCCATAACCATACGAGGAGCCATGCAGTCGCCAATACCTACTACTTCAATTTCATCCGAAGCGGCTTCGATTTCATCGCGAAGCTTGTTGAAAGTTGGAATAAAGCCTGATGAGATAATTACCTGATCGACATCCATGGTCTCAATACCACGGGGGCCGACAAAAACAGGCTTTCCATCTTCAATTGCAATCAGCTGCATCTTCGGGCAATTCTTTACGCCTGCCATAGCCAAGCGGGTCATGTACGCAATACCCATTACGCCTGAAACAAAGAATTCAGGGCTGCGCGTAGTGATAGTGACGTTCTTGCCTTGTTCTTCAGCCAGAATAAGAGCCGTTTCAGCACCGACGATACCGCCGCCAACTACTACAATGTTTTGAGCATCTGTCTTAGCTCCCTGATCAAGGAAATCCATAGCATATATTGCTTCTTTGGAGTCAAGACCTTTTACCTCTGGTACGCGCACCTTTGCACCCGTTGCGAGAATAGCAACGTCGTAGCCACCCTTAACGATGGTGTCAACATTGGCTTCCTCAAAGACAACGTCGATGCCGTTTTTCTTAAGCTGAGTTTCGTAATACGTAATCAGACGACCAAGATCTTCCTTCGAATCAGAAACTGTTGCCTCTTTGAGAACACCACCGATGGAGCGCTTTTCATAAAGCGTTACTTCATGGCCGCACTTCTTAGCTGTAATAGCTGCTTCGCATCCTGCGGGGCCAGCACCAACCACAATTACCTTTTTGCTTACCTCTGCCTGAGGATAAACAGATCCATCGTACTTATAAAGTGAAGCATTGACAGCGCACTGAACCATACCGCCTGAAAGCATTCCGCGATCATGGCACCCAACACCGCATCCGATGCAAGGACGGATATCCTCAGAATGTCCTTCTTTAGCCTTTTTTGCCCACATAGGATCAGCCAAAGCAGGCTTGCCGATTCCAACGAAATCGGTTACGCCGTTTTCAAGAAGTTCTTCACCAATTTCAGGTGAATAAATACCTCCACAAAGCATAGTAGGAATAGAAACAGCATCTTTAATCATTTGAGCTGCTTCAACATGATTAGCGCCATGCTTTGATAAAAGACCTGCCGCATTGACAACCTCTGCATGAGAGCCCCAAGTAATGTTGATCGCATCGGCACCCGCAGCCTCACACATCTTTGCAACTTCGACGGTCTCTTCAATGGTGATTCCTTCTGGCTCGAAGTCTATTCCCGACAGACGAACCGAAAGAGCAACTCCAGGAGCCTTTTTCTTTATGTTTCGGATAACCTCGATCAAGAAGCGTGCACGATTATGAAGCGATCCACCATACATATCGTTACGCCTATTATTGCGAGGAGAAAGGAAATTGCTTAGCAAAACACCGCAAGCAGCATGGATGTCGATTATTTCAAATCCAGCAGTTTGACCACGTCGCGCTGCATCGCCAAAATACTCTACATACTGATGGATTTCCTCGATAGACAATTCGCGAGGAACTCCGCCCCCATTTTCATACCAAGGTTCCCACATAATACGGGATGATGAAATCAGATCGTCGCCACGAACAAATGCTGCATCGCGACCCGGATGAACAATTTGCAATCCCGGAACAGCACCATGCTGTTTTATAGTTTTAGCAAGCAAGGACATAGGACCGATATACGGATCACTTGCAATGCTCAAACCCACATGATGAAACTGAGTTACCCCTGCGTTATCCATAAAAACAATGCCAGTACCGCCGTCGCCAGCTTCTGCATAAGCCTTCAACGTAGCCCAGCTTGGAGATCCGTCAGGATTACCAAGCTCAGTACCCATAGGCATACGTACAGCGCGGTTTTTCACCTCTACGTTTCCTACGTATCCCCGCTCAAAAAGTTTTGGATAAAACTTGTTCTTCATCCGAAAACTCCTCTCCAGTGCCAAGATAAATCTGCAAGCTTGGCACCTTAGAACTCTCCGCTGGCAACTAACACATCCGTGATAGAAGCAGCCCTCTGTTCGCCATCACAAGCAACACAACCGAGCCCCATTTGAATTGCCCATTAACTTTGAACACGTTCATTTTTGTTCAAAAAGAGAGTTCTAGGGGTATCGAAGCAATGAGCAGAAGGGGATTAAATCGGATCCTTTTGAGCGGGATTTTTGGTCAAAATGACTTATCGTTTTTCCTCAAAATAGCCATTTGGATACCGTTAGAGATTCCTTTGGATATGATTGCGCTTGCCGTATTGCTTTTTATCCGTCTGTCTCGTACACGGCTTATCAAATAGACACCTACAACAAAAAAGCCAGCACGCCCTCTGTCGGAAAGCGCGCTGGCATCTAGCCACCAAAAATATTTTTTAGGAAGGAACTACGCTTAAAGATTTAAGCGCTAGCCTGCCAATATCGACAAATTACTCTACAGTCTTAAAGGTATTTTGCCGCCACAACAGCAGCTTGAACACGATTTGAAACATCAAGCTTTTCTATGATACGGCTGATCTCTTTTTTGACAGTAGGTTCGCTCAAGAAAAGCTGTTGGGCGATTTCTGAATTGGAGCAGCCTTTTGCAAGTAAAGTCAAAATAGACACCTCACGGGAAGAAAGAGCTTCGCTCTTTTCGAGAAACACCTCTTTATCTTCTTTCTGTGCAGATGAAACTCTCATGCGAAAAGCATTAAACATCGCTCCTGAAAATGCAGCATCACCACAAGCAAGTGCCCAGACTAATGATCTCAGTCGATTAGCTAACAATTTTTCGCGTTCTCCGAAGCCATTAGCACCCGCTAAAACACATGCTGTTGCTTCGTCTGCCTCATTTGATGAGGCCAGAATAAAAATATCGGTATCAGGAAACTGATCAACGATTCTTTTTACCGTACCAACAGCAATCTCTCCTCCGAAGCACACTCCGAGCAATAAAACAGAAGGAGTGATCCGAGAACAAAGGCTAAGAGCATCTCCGGTACTATAGCCTTTCCCCACCACATCAAATTCATCCCACTGATTTAAAAGAGCACAAATGCCTTCAACAAACAGTCTATCTTCATCCACAACAGCAATTCGAACCGTTTCAGAATTGACTGATGAATGTATATTGCGCAAGCTGTCAGCATCTGGATCCAAATGAGTAACCGGAATTCTTTTACCCCTCGTTGAATTCACGCTCGATCCTCACTTTCTGTGTCGCTTTGATTATTCGTCACACGAATAAATTTCCTCAGTTCCCCCTACCTAACTGAGTTGAATAATCAAATTCAAATGAAGAGTCCTTGCATAAATTATTATATACGAAACCTGTACGATCTCTGAGGGAAGACCATAGCAAGCAAGCGGTTTGAATCATGCCTGAGACACGCTTTATTTTTATTCAAATTTATGATGCGATTAGCATCAATCCGATAATGACTATCCAAGCCCAAACCATACCTGCAAGGTAGGAATCCAGCCACCAATAAAGACTATAAGCATCAGCACAGGGATGCCGTATTTTACCCATATACGTGCCCAAGCAGGGAAATTGATTCCCGATCCACTGTTTGCCTCTGACAAGAAATTATCCCATCCCCAACCGCGCTTGGTGGTGCAGAACAAGATGAAGATGATACAGCCTATAACCAATATGTTATTGGAGAGAATGAAGTCTTCGAGTGTTTGCACATCTCCAATACCTGGCACAGAAAATCCTGACCAGAGGTTATAGCCCAAAATACAGGGCATCGAGAGCAATGTCAGAATAGGAGCATTAATGAATACCGCTTTCTTTCTGGTGATATTCCACTGATCCATCGAGAAACGAAGGATTGCCTCAAAAACGGCGATAACCGAAGACAGCGCTGCTGCCGCAACAAACAAGAAGAACAGAGCACCCCACAGCTGGCCAAAAGGCATTTGCGCAAATACATGAGGAAGCGTTAAAAACACAAGACCAGGGCCTGAATCAGGATTTACCCCATAGGCAAAACAGGCAGGAAAGATAATAAGGCCTGCCATGATAGCAACTAGCGTATCTAGCAGCGCAATATTTGCAGCCTCGCCCGTAAGCTTCTTTTCTCGTCCTAGGTAGCTACCAAAAATCGACATAGAGCCTACGCCAATAGAAAGCATAAAGAGCGCTTGGCTCATAGCAGCAAACACAATTTGAGGAAAGGTGGCGTTGGGATTATTAAAAAGATTGTCGAGACTAGGAAGCAGATAAAATTCTAAACCTTCTTGACCACCTTCAAGAAGCAGCGAATGTACGCAAAGAATACCCATAATGACAAAAAGTGCTGCCATCATCACTTTGGTAATGCGCTCAATTCCCTTCTGAACTCCAAGAGCACACACCCCAAAACCAATTGCCATAACCAGCAGCATCCAACCTGTCATCTCAAGAGGATTTGCGAGCAGGCCATTAAAAACTGCTCCGACGTCGGCTGCTGGCCCCAGTTCCCCCATTGCCGTTTTAAGGAAATACGCCAAAGTCCAACCGCAAACTACGGTATAGAACATCATAAGCAAATAGCAGCCAACCAAACCGAGCCACTTAAAACGATGCCACTTTGAACCACGCGGCTCCAAAGCATCAAAGCTACGCGCGATAGAACGATAGCTAGCTCTGCCCATCGCAAATTCCATAACCATAATGGGCAAGCCTAAAACCACCAGGAAAAACAAGATAAGCAGCACAAACACTGCGCCGCCATATTCGCCAGTAATGTAAGGAAAACGCCAAACGTTACCTAAACCGATTGCGCAACCGGCGCTAATTAGAATAAAGCCAATACGACTAGAAAATTTTTCACGGTTGTCGTCCGTTATTTTTTGAGTATCTGCCACGTTTAATCCCTACACGTCTAACCGGTGCACCTGATATACCTAACTAATGCACCCAAATGCCTAAAATGGCGCACCTAAAGTCTAGCTGGCACGCCAGTAAATCAGCGCGCCTGCAGACCCAACTAAAAAACACCACCATACCTAAATCAGTATCTGGAGCCCAGTCAGCACACCTACATGCCTAATCAATGATCTAGCCGGCAAGCCTACATACCTAACCAATACATAATCTTTGGCGCCCAACCAACAATAAATACCACAATAATGAGCACTGGCACGCCATATTTCGTCCAACCGTACAGGAATTTAGGGTATTTCATACCGATACCTTTATCGGCTTCTGCAATAAATCCTTCCCAACCCCAACCAGCTTTTCGGGTACAGAACAAAACAAAAACCAGCGATCCCAAAACAAGGAAGTTATTAGAAACCAAGAAGTCTTCAATAGACTGAATGTCACCAATGCCAGGAATTTGAACACCTGACCAAATTGAAAAACCTAAAACACACGGCATTGAAAGCAACGCCAACAAAGGACCATTAATGGCAACGGCGCGCTTGCGTGTGATATTCCACTGGTCCATGGAGAAACGCAGAATGTTTTCAAACACCGCAATAACGGTAGACAAAGCAGCAAAAGCCATACATAAGAAGAACAAGGTGCCCCAAAGCTGACCTAAAGGCATTTGCTCAAACACATAAGGCAAGGTAAGAAACACCAAATTAGGACCTGAATCAGGATCAACGCCGTAGGCAAAACAAGCCGGGAAAATGATAAGACCCGCCATAATAGCAACTAAGGTATCCATACCAGCAATACGAGTTGCTTCGCCCATCAAACGCCTATCGCGAGTCATATAGCTGCCAAAAATGGACATGGAGCCAATACCGATAGAAAGCATAAATACTGCTTGACTCATTGCAGCATATACAATTTCAGGAAACGTTGCTGAAGGATTATTAAACAGGTTGTCAAAGTTTGGCAAAAGATAAAACGCCAATCCTTCTTGGCCGCCCTCCAACAGACATGCGCGTACGCAAAGAACTGCCATAAAAATAAACAGAGCTGCCATCATGTATTTCGTAATACGCTCTACGCCTTTTTGTACGCCCATGGCACAAATTGCAAAGCCCATTACGGTAACCAGCAACATCCAGCCTGTCATTTCAAGTGGATTGCCAATCATGGATGAAAAGACCGAAGGAATATCTACCGATCCATTAAAGGTTCCCATCGCCATTTTTACCAGGTAAGCGACCATCCAACCGCATACCGAGGTATAAAACATCATCAGCAAGTAGTTACCCACAATGGTTACCCATTTAAAGCGATGCCACTTTGAACCGCGCGGTTCAAGCGCATCAAAGCTACGTGCAGTAGAACGATAGCTTGCTCGACCTACTGCAAATTCCATTACCAATACGGGTAAACCTAGAACCAAAAGAAAGAATATGATGAGCAGCACAAATGCTGCTCCACCATATTCACCCGTAATGTAGGGAAAACGCCAAATATTACCCAAACCAATTGCGCAGCCAGCACTGATAAGCAAAAAACCCAAACGGTTCGAAAAGCCTTCACGGCCTTCCATAGAAGCGTTGCCTACCGTGGTAGAAGATTGCTTTGCTGCGCTAGAGGTTGTGGTGACACTTGACGAAATAGATGTTTGTTCCTCGTGGGCCATACTAGCCTTCCAGCTTTTGCGTTAGCATCTCATTGATAACTTTAGGATTACCCTGTCCCTTCATCTGCTTCATGCACTGACCAACGAAGAAGCCGAGCAAACCTTTCTTGCCACCCTTATATTGTTCAACTTTGTCTGGGAATTCTGCCAGAACGCTATCAACAACCGCCTCAATAGCACCCGTATCAGAAACCTGTTTCATGCCGCGCTCTTCGACAATGGTAGAAGGATCCTTATCCTCTTCCAAAACTGCAGCAAATACTTCTTTTGCCTGCTTTGACGAAATAGTGTCTGCAGCAAGCAGCTGAACTAGTTCTACAGCGCGTTTAGGCGTTAGATATGTTTCTTCCATATCGGAAATGCCCTGGGCATTTGCGTAAGCTGCAACGTCGTTAATGATCAAGTTAGCTAAAGGCTTAGCCAGCTTATCAGCATCTTTACCCGCACCTTCCATGCATGCTTCAAAGAAATTCGAAGTACTGCGATGCTCTACCAAATGACGGGCATCGTAAGCGGACAGTCCGAAGTCACTTTCAAAACGCTTTGCCTTCTCATCAGGCAATTCAGGAAGCTTAGCACGGACGCTTTCAATGAATTCATCTGTCAAATCATAGGGCGCCAGATCAGGCTCAGGGAACAAGCGATAGTCGTCTGCTGTTTCCTTTACGCGCATAACAATGGTGCGCTTCTTGCTAGGATCCCAATGGCGGGTTTCCTGATAAATAATGCCACCCTCTTCAAGAACTTCTGCTTGACGGCAAATTTCGTAAGCCAAGCCATCATGTAAATTCTTGAAGGAATTCATGTTCTTCAATTCGGTTTTGGTTCCCAGTTCGGTGCTACCACGACGACGCAACGAAACATTGCCATCGCAACGCAGCGAACCTTCTTCCATCGAGCAGTCAGAAATACCAATTGCCAAATAAATTTGACGAAGCTTCTGCATAAACAGACGTGCCTCTTCAGGCGTGCGCAAATCAGGCTTCGTTACCAATTCGATCAAAGGAGTACCTGCACGATTGTAGTCAACAAGCGAATGGGTAGCTCCCGCGATACGGCCTTCGCCGCCGCCAATATGAATCATCTTGCCGGCGTCTTCTTCCATATGAATACGTTCAATACCAACGTGTGCCACGTAGCCGTCTTCAGTGCGCGTTACATTTGCAGCAGTTGAGCCCTCTTCGCCCGACTCACCCGGTTTAAGATCGGCAATATCAATACGCTCTTTTGCTGCAGCGCCATCCACATCCAAGTCAAGATGGCCACGCATACAAAACGCAACGGGACCCTGCGTGGTTTGGAAGTTTTTAGCCATGTCAGGATACATATAATTCTTGCGATAGAACATTGAACGCTTTTCGATGTCGCAGTTTGTTGCCAAACCTGCAAGCACGATAGATTCAATAGCCGCTCTGTTAGGCACCGGCAACGCACCTGGCAGGCCTAAACATACTGGGCACGTATGGGTATTAGGTTCTGCACCAAACTCCAACTTACAGCTGCAGAACATCTTTGTTTCAAGCGTGGTTAATTCGGCATGAATTTCAAGACCGATAACTGCTTCCCAATCCTGAAGTACCTCTTCAAGCTTTTTCATGCTTACTCACCAGCCTTTCCACTAGCGGCACAAGCTTTTGCAACAGGAGCTTTTCCCTCAGCAAAATCAGGAGCAACTGGTGCTGGCCCGTAAACAGTTTCAAGCGCCGCTGCTACACGCAACATGTTTTCATCTTTAAAGGCTGGACTAATAAGCTGAGCACCTACTGGCAAGCCAGATTCAGCACCCAAACCAATAGGCATATTCATACCGCCATTTCCAGCGATATTAATTGAAATGGTGAACATATCGGACAAATACATTGACGTAGGATCGCTAATTTCACCAAACTTAAACGCAGTACGAGGGCTTACCGGAGCAATGATGCAATCCACTTTCTCATAAGCCTTAACGTAATCCTGTGTAATCAACGTACGAACCTGCTGAGCAGGATAGTAATACTTGTCATACACACCAGCAGAAAGCAAATAGCTGCCCAGCATGATGCGGCGGCGTGCCTCAATACCAAAGCCTGCAGAGCGTGAAGCTTCGTACTGCGAACCTAAGTCCTTATGCCCCGGATCGCAATAACCATAACGAACTGAGTCGAAACGAGCCAAATTTGAAAATGCCTCACAAGGACCTAATACGTAGTAAGCGCTCATAGCAGCTTGAGCATTTGGTAATTCAACTTCGATTATTTCAGCACCCATCGAACGCAAATGTTCAATAGCTTCTTCAACCTTTGCACGAACCTCAGACTCCAAGCCTTCCGCTTCCATAAAGGCAGGCACAACACCGATGCGCATGCCCTTTACGCCTTCCGCAAGATTAGCTGTAAAGTCAGTATCCACGGGCTGGCTTGTACAATCCAGTGGATCATGACCAGAAAGAGCATTCATGGCAAGTGCTGCATCCTGTACGCAGCGAGCAAAAGGACCTACCTGGTCAAGCGAGGAACCAAACGCTACAACGCCATAGCGGGAAACCACGCCATAGGTTGGCTTTACTGCAACTACCCCGCAAAAACTACCAGGTTGACGGATGGAACCGCCCGTATCAGAACCAAGCGTAATAGTTGCGCTCCCTGCAGCAACAGCTGCTGCCGAACCGCCAGAAGATCCTCCCGGTACGCGTTCCAAATCCCAAGGATTATAGGTGCAGCCAAACGCAGAAGTTTCCGTAGAAGAACCGAAGGCAAATTCGTCCATGTTCAATTTGCCTAAAGGAATGCCGCCTGCCTCAATGATGCGCGATACGCATGTTGCAGTGTAGGGAGAAATATAGTTTTCCAACATATGAGAAGAGCAGGTAGTGTGCGTGCCCTTTAAATTCATGTTGTCTTTAAAGGCAACGGGTACGCCCGCCAAAGGACCCGCCTGAGAAAGATCACCTGCAGCAATAGCGGCATCAACACGAGCAGCTGCTTCAAGTGCCAGATTTTCGGTTGTTTCCAAATAAGCGTGCACGGAAGAATCAGTTGCAGCAATACGCTCAAATGAATTCTTGGCAATTTCTTGTGCGCTAAATTCTTTTGCCACAAGACCTGCCTGGATTTCAGCAACGGATAGTTCAGAAAATGCTTTTGCCATTACTGATCACCCCCGCCCAAAATAGCAGGAATCAAGAAGCTGCCATCTTGCTGCTTTGGCGCATTGGCAAGCGCTTCTTCTTGTGTGAAGCTTTTTCCTTCAACATCCTCACGCATTACATTGGACAAGTTGCCAATGGGATGGAAGGTTGGCTCAACGCCTTCAAGATCGTATTCAGTAATAGGTTTCAGGCTGTCGATGATGTTATTCAAGTCCTCTGTCATAGAGGTAACCTCTTCATCGGTTAGCCCGATACGAGCGTACGTGGCAATGCCGCGCACGTCCTTTTCGGTTAAATGCTGTGTCATGATATTCCTTCGTTCTGCAGTCATAGCACTAATTATTACGCTTAATAACCGTTTTTCTTTAAGAAATTAACGTGCATTTGCGCTTTTATATACAGATCGTACCCATGATAGCAAAGCTACGCCCTATCGCCTGCGAAGCTTTTTAAGGAACATCAAGCATGCAAGAAAGAGACCCGCAAGGAGTCTCTTTCTGCAATGCAACCATATAGATATGTTTTGCTTACATAACCACAAGAGGCTTGATTAAATCGGCTGGCTTATTCTTCATCAAAAGCAGCGCCTCTTCCATATGATCAAAGCCTTCAAAGCGATGGGTAATCATCTTTCCAGGATCAACTCTTCCAGCTTGAATAACCTTTAGGAGCTTTTCTGAACGAAGACGACCACCTGGCATTAAACCGCACCGAATTTGCTTGTGGCTCATACCACATCCCCATTCTTCACGAGGGATCTTTACATAGTCGCCGCTTCCCAAATAGTTAACACTACCAATAACGCCACCTGGCTTGAGAATCTTAATAGCCTGAGCAAAGGTATCCACATTGCCACCAGCGATTACAACTCGGTCAACACCCTTACCCTTGGTGAAGTCCATAATTTGCTCTACGATATCGCCTTCCTTGTAATTAACTATCTGTGTTGCTCCATATTCAAGAGCCAGATCGGCACAATGCTTTCGAGATCCTACTGCATATAAGTTACTTGCACCTCTTAAAGCAGCACCAGCAACCGCCATCAAACCTACCGGCCCAATTCCAATTACCACTACATCATCGCCAAATTGGACATCAGCAAGTTCTACTCCATGAAAACCTGTTGGCATCATATCGCTGACCATTGTCGCAGCACCTAAATCCATTCCTTCAGGAAGCAACGCTAAATTGCCATCAGCATCGTTAACATGGAACAGCTCGCCAAAAACGCCATCCTTAAAATTGGAAAACTTCCAGCCTGCCAACATGCCAGTAGAATGCATCGGAAATCCTGCCTGAGCTTCAAGAGAAGACCAATCAGGAGTAATAGCCGAAACAACTACCTTATCCCCAGGCTTAAAATCTCGTACCAGTTCGCCAACTTCTTCCACCACGCCAACAGCTTCATGACCAAGAATCATATCGTTACGATCCCCAATAGCGCCTTCCCAAACGGTATGAACATCTGACGTACAGGGAGAAACCGCAATGGGTCTAACCAGGGCATCAAGCGGACCAAAAGCTGGACGCTCCTTTTCTATCCATCCTGTCTTATCAATGCCTAACATCGCAAAGCCCTTCATGATGAGCCCCTTTCGTTTGTGCCTCGCTTTATGTCGAACCCCAGAGCTAGAGGTGTTGTAAACGCTGTTTGCTTAACAAAAGCTAGAACATAAGCGCGAAACAGTTTGTACGGTTGCAACTAGCGTACAAAGGGGGTACTTGATAAAAAAGTGTCAATGCGAATGCTGTTTTTCAGGTCAGCTGTAATCAATTACCGTTACTTTGTAGAGCAATTTCTTCAGAAAATATATCCTCCAGTAACTCCACTGCCTGGCGAATACCCAAAATTGATATTGACGCAAAGTTGACAACGATACAGTGAGCTTCTTTGATGGTTGGATTGGCACAATAATCAGAAAGCAATGCTATATTTGCGTTTCTCTTTTCAGCTTCACGGTGTATTTCTTCTTCAGTCTTTTTAGTTTCAACGCGAAGAATAAAATGAGTTCCGACATCACCTGCAAATATAGAAGAGCACGTAGCTATTTTCGAATTTTGGAATGCTTCGAATACAACTTGTCTTCTTTGTTTGTAATGGCGGCGCAACCTTTTTATATGCCGTTGAAGATACCCCTCCGAAATAAATTTTGCCAACGTATACTGCTCAAAACTTGAAACGGTACACGAATAAAAGCTCAGCTGTTTGCGATAAAGATCCATCAAAGTATCAGGGAGGATCATATAAGAAATGCGAAGCGAAGGCACAAGGGTCTTCGAAAAGGTATTAAGGTAAATGACCCTTTGCGTATCATCCTGCGTAATTAAAGGGGGCAGCGCTGTGCCGGCATAACGTATTTCGCTATCGTAATCATCTTCAATAAGATACCGATTAGGGCTTTCGTGAAGCCAAGCAAGTAATTCCTTCCTTCTGCTTTTTGACATAACCAAGCCCATAGGAAATTGGTTTGCGGGCGAAACATGAACCACATCAGATCGGCTCTCGGAAAGAGTACTTACCAATATTCCCTGTTCATCAAGGGGAATGTATTTCCACAGAGTTCCAAAACTCCGGGAAATATCTGCAAACTTTTTATAACCAGGATCTTCAATTGCAATAATACATTGATTTCCTAATAGCTGAAGCAGCCTGCTGTATAAATATTCAGTACCTGCGCCAATGATAATTCTTGAAGGCGAAACGCAAATACCTTTAGTCTCATACAAAAACGAAGCAATAGCTTTTCGCAAAACGAGCAATCCATTAAATGGAACTGTTTCCAAAATAGAAAGATCACACCCTGATAGAACCTGGCGCATCAGCCTTGACCATGTATCAAGAGGAAAAAGCTCTAAGCTTGAACGATTCGCTTTAAGATCGATAATGTTATTGATCTTTTTAGTGGATCTGGTTTCTTCACCAGCTTCTATTTCATCTTGAAAAAGAGCAAACTTATGTGCCTGTTTCTGCTCAAGACAAACCGTAAAACCGCTACCCGCATGAGGTTCTATGTAGCCTTCACTTACAAGAAGAGAATAAGCACGTTCAACCGTATTAACGCTTACCTTAAGCTCTTGAGCTAAATGACGTTTGGAAGGAAGCGTAGAACCAAAAGGGATTTTTCCATTCACAATATCAGCGCGAATACAATGGTGAAGAAACAGATACTTAGCAAGCTTTCCACGGTTCTCCATGTTATATACCATTACTATCCTCTTTCTGCGATTGACACGAACTATGCTGCTTATTTTTTAAGCATTTTTAATGTCAATTACTGGTTTCATTTTTACAGAAAGAGTTAGAGAACCTGCCTCAGATTAATAACGGACGAATTCTAGCCCTAAACGGTAAGAAGGCCACATTTATCGCACTATAGGAGCAATAGCACGTGTAATAGCATCCGAAACTGGCGTTGCCTGACTTGCATCATCAATTTCAAGCAAAACTTTACCTATAATGCCTTCAGCTGTTACTTCAGTAAAAACAACCGAAGGTTCTTCCACAATGCCCGCATAGGTAAGAGCAATATCATGCACAACATGCTCTATTGAATCCGCCACTTCATCTAAGTTATCTCCGTTAGCAGCAAGGAAGGGTACATTGACGCGCTCAGGGGGCGGAAGATGCACAACAGCATTTTTAGAAATTACCGAATTAGGAATAATAACCGTTTCACCGTTGCGATTCTTGATGGTTGCATGACGCCAGGTGACATCTTGCACCACGCCTTTATTATTACCTACCTGGATGTTATCCCCCGGTTTTACAATACGCATGAATGAAATTTGAACGCCACCAATTAAGTTTGAAAGGGTATCTTGAAAGCCCAGAGAAAGCGCAATACCACCAACGCCAAGGGCAGCAATAATAGCAGACATATTTACGTTAAAGCAGGCATCCAGCACCAAGCAGATACCAATACCCCAAATAATGCCGCGGGTAATGTTCACAAAGATTGAACTTTGAGGAAGCGGGTTACTATCGCTACCCATTATGTGGCGCAACCACCTCACTACAAAGTGAGATATAAAACCAACAATGACAAGAATAATAATGGCAAAAATGATTTTGCCTATAAAATCCCCACCTGTAACGTTAGCTATAGTTTGTTGGAATGTATCCATATAATCCTCTGTCTATAAGACTTCTGTTAGTTTATTATCGTTGCTTCGCGTGATTCGAATCAACGCTATTATGGAAAAACAAAAAATTCTGCAGGTTAGACGCAAAACAAATAGCGAATAAGGGGCGTGCTATGAATTACAACTTGGTCGAATTTCAAGGAGCCTATGGCACTTCCGCACAAATTCCCACCTCTGTACGTCCTGAAGTTTCTTTTGTTGGCAGATCAAATGTAGGGAAATCTTCCCTTATTAATAGGTTATTCAACCGTAAGAAACTGGCAAAGGTATCTCAAATGCCTGGCAAAACAACTACTATCAACTTTTTCACAACCGATGAAATTGATTTTGTTGACCTGCCAGGATACGGCTATGCAAAAGTAGCCAAAAGCGAAAAGGCTCGCTGGGATGAAATGATCAACGGATACTTCGACCAATACCGCTACTACGCTTTGGTAGTTTCTTTGATTGACATTCGCCATCCTGCTACCAAGCTTGATGAACAAATGATTGAGTTTTTACGCGCTTGCGAACTGCCTTTTATTGTGGCGCTTACCAAGGCGGATAAACTCAGCAAATCACAGGCAAATAAGCAGAAGGCCACTATTCGCAAACAGCTCGATTTGCCTGAAGAAATTCCGTTTGTTGTATGCTCTTCAGCAAATGGCACTGGGTTTGATGAATTACGTCGGCTGATTGAAAATGCCTGCAAATAATTCTATTAAGCAGGTATGGATATTTTATTTTTAGACCAGACTACGCTTATTTCGGCTTACCAAATAAAACAGGCGCTAAACAGCAAAGAAATAGCGAAACAAGCACGGATTCAGTTCGACTTATGCCCAAAATTTTTTGACCGTGAATTTAGGGCTATTTCTTATAGTGTTTTATTTGATAAGCCGAGCTTCGCGATTCCCTAAAAATAAAATACCCAATATCTGACTTAAGGTGAAATTGCGCACCACTAACGAACGAAAAGGAATTGTATGAAAGTACTGTTATATAGCGATGGATCATCTCGCGGAAACCCTGGACCTGGCGGTTTTGGCACTATTTTGCGCTACACCAACCAGGAAGGAAAAACATTCGAACGTGAGTTTTCCCAAGGCTATATCAATACCACCAATAACCGTATGGAATTACTTGGAGTAATCACTGGTTTGGAGGCCTTGAATAGACCCTGTACGGTTGAAGTGCACACGGATTCTCAATACGTGGTAAATGCGTTTAATCAGCATTGGATTGAAGGTTGGTTAAAACGCGGCTGGAAGAACGCCAAAAAAGAACCGGTTAAAAACATCGATCTATGGAAACGCCTAATAGCCGCAAAAGAGCCTCATTCCGTGAGCTTTCACTGGGTTAAAGGTCACGCAGGACATCCCCTAAACGAACGCTGCGATGATCTTGCAACCACCGCAGCGGACGGAATGGGAAAAATTATTGATGAAGGCTTTGAAAGTTAATTAAATGAAACGCAAACGACGAACGCCTTCGATGGAACGAATCTTTGCCATAGCTTCATCGGACGCTGGCTGATCCAAGTCAATCAAGGTATATGCATGCTCACCACGAGCCTTATTCATAAGGTTTGCAATGTTTACGTTGTCTTCGCCTAATACATTAGTAATTTGAGCAATCATATTAGGAACATTGCGGTGGAGCATTGCTAAACGGGTCATACCTTCAGGACATACGCCCATGTCGCAATCAGGATAGTTAACTGAATGGGTAATGTTGCCATTTTCAAAGTAGTCAACCATTTCACGAACTGCCATAATTGCGCAATTATCTTCAGCTTCTGCTGTAGATGCGCCTAAATGAGGAAGAACTACGGTATTCTTCATCTTCATTACTTCTGGTGTAGCAAAGTCAGTAATGTAGGTTTTTACACGACCAGAATCAAGAACAACAGAAAGAGCCGCTGGATCCACCAAGGTATCACGGGAGAAGTTTAGCAGCACAACGCCTTCCTTCATAAGAGAACAAGCGTGAGCATCCACCATACCGATAGTGTCCTTTACTGCAGGAACATGAATAGTGATGTAATCACACGTACGGAAGATGTCTGCCAAATCGGTAATGTGATGAACAGGGCTTGAAATTTTCCAAGCAGAGCTTACCGAAACAAAAGGATCATAACCATATACATCCATGCCAAGGTCAACAGCAGCATTTGCAACTTCAGCACCTACCGCACCTAAGCCAATGACGCCAAGCTTTTTACCCTTGATTTCGTTACCAGCAAACTGTTTCTTGGCCTTTTCAGCAGTCTTGGCAATGTTTTCATTATTCGCATTTTCGCGGCACCAATCAATACCACCCAAGATGTCACGACTTCCAAGAAGCAAAGCGCAAATAACAATTTCTTTTACCGCATTAGCATTAGCGCCTGGAGTATTGAAAACAACAATGCCTTCTTCAGCGCAACGATCCAATGGAATATTGTTTACGCCAGCACCAGCACGCGCAATCGCGCGCAAGCCAGAAGGAAATTGCATATCATGCATTGCAGCACTGCGAACCAGAATACCCTCTGCTTCTTCCAGGTTATCGGTCAAAGCATATTTTTCTGAATCAAGTAAATCAGTGCCATGACTAGAAATATTATTTAAGCAATGAATATGCCTCATGGGGGAGCTCTCCTTTAGCCTCAATCTGTTTGGCTTTGGCGCAAAACCAAAGTCGTCACCTTATTAAAAACAACTGCATTTTAAAAATTGCACTACCACATTATGAACCCGTCTGGGCTCAAAATACAGAAAAAGCGCCCCGAAGGGCGCTTTAGTGGACTATGGTGCGGGTGAAAGGACTTGAACCTTCATGAGCCGGAGCTCATACGGACCTGAACCGTACGCGTCTGCCAATTCCGCCACACCCGCAAATGCAATAAAGTGCGAAAGTTAGGGTATCTTACCTTGCTATAAAACGCAAGAATTAATCGCGCAATTCACGAATTTCAAATACCCATTTTGTTTCTGTGTAGCAAATAGAGAGCGAACGCTTACTTTTCATTACAAAAAAAATCTAACTTTATCATGACAATCAAGTGAAATATTTCCGATTTTTGCCATGTTGTGGCATGATTGATCGTTGGAATATATTGCCGTTACTATACATTCAGTAAGGAGTACACCATGGGGTTTTTCTCTAAATTCGAACGCCGCGTTGAAGACGGCTTCGATGATATGGGTGATAAGTTTTTCGATTCCCCTATTAGCCCCGTCCAGATAGCCAAAAAAGCCGAAAAGCAAATGCGTCGCGAAAAGATGGTAGGCGCTGGCAAGGAATTTGCGCCTACCCTTTATACAGTACTCGTCAATCCAGACGATGATGAACGTCTTTTTGGTTATTACCCCACTTTGGCTGGCGAAACAGAAACCTACTTGCGTGCTAAAGCACAAGAGCTCGGTCTTGCCATGGATGGCGCTCCCCTGGTTCGCTTCATTATTGACGACGAATTGAAGCAGGGTAAGTTTGAGGTTGTTGCTGAATTGGTTTCAGCACCTATCGTTTCTCAGCTTCGTGCTGAAGAAATGCAGCGCTACGGTTTAACCAATAACCAAGCACCTGCAGAACCACAGCCTATTATTCGCAACCAGCAGCAACAGCAACCACCTGCACAAGGCTATGCTAGCTCAGGAATTGATGTAATGGCTGAAGACCCACTAGCGTATGACGATGATTATGCAGCTCCAGCTACCGTACCACCTATTGCTGGTGGTGCTGGTGCGGTATCTCCTGTTGCAGGAGTAGCAAATCCTGCCGGCAACCAAACAGTACGTTTTAATGAAGCAGCACCACAGCCTGGCGTTGTAGGTCGTCATACTCCACGTCAGCCACGATTGGTTGATCTAACAACTAATCGTTCATTCCCTCTTACAAAAAATCGCATTTTGCTTGGCCGCGCCCTTTCAAGTGACATTGCAATTGAAGATTTAAATGTAAGCCGCACCCATGCTGAAATTCGCCAAGAAGCTGCAAATGCTTGGAGTATTGCCGATCTTGGCTCCACTAATGGCACACTTGTAAATGGCCGTCACATTGCATCAGTTATGCTGCAAGAAGGCGACCGCGTTACCGTGGGAACTACCACGTTTTTATTTACGTTTCAATAAGCGCTAATGCAACGGGCAGCTAAAAAAGCTGCCCGTTGCTGCTTATAACCACCGTACTGTTAATGATAGGTTCTTTACGTGATTGATATTATCCTTCTCATAGGCCGACTTCTTTTTGTTGTTCTGCTGTACCTGTTCCTTTTTGCCATTATGAAAACGGGCATTGGTTTAGTGCGCGGTTCTCGCAAAAAAGAGCATGTATGGACTGTTGCAATTGAAAAAGGACCCAAAGAACTTCGTGGTGTGCAAATCGCAGTTCGCGGCCCTATCATTGTTGGCCGAAGCCCAGGATCGGACATTGTTATCGGCGCAGAATACGTTTCTTCGCGCCATGCTCGTTTCGTTTTAATGGGACAGAATCTTTTTATTGAAGATTTGGGATCTACTAATGGCACCGCAGTTAATAATCGCTACATTTCTGAGCCTACTGCTCTTCGAAATGGCGATCGCATTACTGTTGGCGATGTAACTATGCGAGTGAGGTTTGAATAAATGGCTGACCAATCAACAAAACATACCTCATCAACACGCAATACCACATCATCATTCGAAGTGGTTTCTTCATTTTATGGAAGCCGCACCGAAGTCGGTCATGTTCGCGAACACAACGAAGACAGCCTAACTGTTATGCCTCCCCTCTTTGCTGTTGCTGACGGCATGGGCGGACATGAAGCAGGCGAAGTTGCTTCCGAAATTACTATTAATACCTTAAACGACCTTGCACCACACACAGCAGATGCAGATGCGCTTGCGCGCGCTGTTGTTGCTGCAAATCTCAATGTTATCAAGGCACCAAGCCAGGGCATTGGCCGTGAAGGAATGGGCACTACCCTAACTGCAGCAATTTTAGACAATGAACGTCTCTTGATTGCGCAAGTAGGTGACTCTCGTGCTTATTTGCTACACAACGGCTCTCTCCAGCAGCTCACTCGTGATCACAGCCTTATGGCGGATATGATTGAAGCTGGACAGCTTACCGAAGAGGAAGCACGCGTTCATCCAAACCGTTCCGTAATTACGCGCGCTATAGGCTCCGATCCTCACATGCAGCCCGATATGTACGAACTCAATGTGGAAACAGGCGATCGTCTGCTGCTTTGCTCAGACGGTATTTGCACCATGATTGAGGATTCGGAAATTGCCTCCATCATGCGCCAGGCATCTTCAGCACAAAAATGCGCCGACCAGCTGGTTGAAGCAGCTCTTGCTGCAGGTGGCTTCGACAACGCAACCGCTATCGTTGTTGATGTAGAAGGATTCAAGGCAGTTCGCGAAAAGAAACAAGCTCGAAAATCAAAGTTTTTAGCAGTAGGCATCGTGCTTTGCTTACTGATTGCATTTGCTGCTGCTTTCTTTGCTGGCTATCAGTATGTCAACAATTCGGCATACCTTATCGAACAAGATGGTAAGGTAGCGGTATATCGCGGTCTGAACGAAGAATTACTTGGTATGCCTCTGTCTAACTTGGAATATGTTTCCAATGTTGAGGTGGACAAGCTCAATCCTGGTGTCGCAAACCGCATTAAAGACGGTATGGCTGTTGGTAGTCTTGACGAAGCCCATGGCTTAATTGAAGCTTACCAAGAAGAACTCACCCTCCAAGGAAATGTGCCCTCTGAGGCTGCAAATAATGCAAGCGCTTCTAATGTAGGCTCCAGTTCTGAGGCAAACTCCAGCCAGTCTGACAACCAGCGTGAATCTAATGGATCCGCTTCTCAAACAGCAAACAACGCAGAAAGCGGTGATTAGCCTATGACAAGAAGAAACACTGAGCTGCTTCTTCTGTGTGTAGCGGCACCGTTAGTTATTCTACTGTTTGCTATGGTGGCGCTTAACCAGGATGGTGGTGTTACCTTAGACAACCTAACGGTACCTTTGGGTATGTTTGCTACGTTTGTCATTGCCCACTTAGCTATTCGAAAACTTGCTCCTGGTGCTGACCCTGCAATTCTGCCTATTTCTTTTGCCCTTTCAGGCATTGGCATTGCCTTTATTACGCGCCTTGCTCCTGATTTGGCATTACGCCAGGTTGGATGGCTGTTTTTGGGCGTAGTTTTCATGGTGCTAATCCTTATATTTATAAGGAATTTAGACAAACTTGGGAATTACAAATACACCATCATGATTGCCGGCATATTATTGCTGGTTTCTCCTTTATTGCCTTTTATTGGCAACGAAATTTATGGTAGCCGCATTTGGCTTTCTATTGGTGGATTCTCCTTCCAGCCAGGCGAATTAGCCAAGATTTGTATCGTTATTTTCTTGGCGGCATACCTGGCACAAAACCGAGAAATGCTTTCGGTTTTCACCCATCGAATTGGTCCTTTTAAGGTACCTGACCTTCGCGCTTTGGTTCCCGTACTTATTATGTGGGCCATTGCTTTGCTGGTTATTGTTTTCGAACGCGACTTAGGTTCCGCATTGGTTCTGTTCTTCGTGTTCTTAACGATGCTCTATGTTGCAACTGGCCGTAAAGCCTACATTGTTATCAGTTTTGTTCTGATCGCCGTTGGTCTGGTTGCAGCCTATTTCCTGTTCTCTCACGTTCAGACTCGCGTTGATACCTGGCTAAACCCCTTCGCAGATCCTTCAGGAAGCGGATACCAGCTTGTACAATCCATTTTCTCTATCGCTGATGGCGGTTTGTTCGGTGTAGGCATTGGCAACGGTCTTGCTGATCAAATTCCAATTGTTGAATCTGACTTTATTTTCTCCGCCATTGCTGAAGAAACTGGTCTTTTAGGTGCAGCAGGACTTTTGCTTCTGTATTTGTGTTTCGCAATCCGCGGTATTTTGATTTCCGTTCGTGCAAAGTCTGACGTTAGCTCCTTTATGGCGTTAGGCTTTACTGCAATCATTATTTTGCAGGCTTTCATTATTGTTGGCGGCGTCACAAGGTTTATTCCACTAACTGGTTTGACTTTGCCTTTTGTAAGTCAAGGTGGTTCTTCCCTCCTTGCAAGTTTTATGATTGTTGGTTTCCTTATGCGTGCAAGCGATCAAGGAACGGGCATTGGTACTGAAATCACTTCAGGCACGGGCGCAATTTCATTAAATGGCGCTTTGGGACGTGTCTCGTTAGGCAAGCGCTTAACAGGAACCATGATTGTATTTTCGGTTATGTTTGCCCTTTTGGTAGCAAACCTTACCCTGATCATGGTTATTCAGGCTGACTATTACCAGAATATGTCTATCAACAATCACACTATTGCCAAGGAAGCAGAAACTGAACGCGGCACCATATCTACCTACGACAATGTTGTTCTTGCTCAATCGGTATTGCAGGACGATGGAACCTATAAGCGTGAATATCCTGCGGGTACATTAGCTGCCCATGTTGTGGGATATGCATCAGATACCTACGGAACATCTGGCATTGAAGCAAGCGAAAATGACACCTTAAAGGGCAATAGTAATTTCGCTTCTTGGATTGACGTTATCAACTCTTACACGGGCAACAATACTGCCGGAAACGACGTTAAACTCACGCTTAATTCAACTATCCAGCAGGCAGCACAGGATGCTTTAGAAGGATATAACGGGGCATGTGTAGTAATAGATCCTGAAACAGGCGCGGTATTAGCGCTTGCGTCTTCACCTACCTACAATGCCGCCGATATTGAATCTATTCTTTCAAGCGGAAATGAATCATCCGCCCTGTACAATAGAGCTACCCAGGCTCTCTATTCGCCCGGCTCCACATTCAAGATTGTGTCGTTAACGACTGGTCTTGAAAACAATGTTGCAACGGAATCAAGCGTTTTCTCCGCTCCTTCCAAACTAGAAATTGGCGGCGGCGAAGTGACTAACTTTAACGACGCCTCCTATGGCGACATCACTTTGGAACGTGCTACAGAGCTTTCCGCAAATACCGTATTTGCTCAACTAGGTACTGAAATTGGTGCAGATGCTCTTGTTTCTTCTTCGGAAGAATTTGGCTTTAACCAAGACATTTCGTTTGATTTACCGTTAGTTAAGTCGCTCATGCCTGACCCAGATGAAATGACCGAATGGGAAACCGCATGGGCTGCTGCAGGTGAACCAGTAGGCGAGCATGAAAGTCCTGCCGGTCCTCAGGCATCTGTTTTACAAATGGCATTAGTTGGCTGCGCAATAGCTAATGATGGCGTAATCATGCAGCCTTACTTAGTAGATAGCGTTTACAACGCAGAAGGAGAAAACAGTTATCGAGCTACTCCAAGTCAGCTTTATACCGCCTGCTCAAGCTCTATCGCGAGTCGCGTAAAAACAGTGCTTGAAGGCGTTGTAAATAATGGTACTGGTACTGCCGCCGCTGTTGATGGCGTGCAAATTGCAGGCAAGACTGGTACCGCTGAAACAGGCAAGCCTAAGGACGATCGTTGGTTTGTTGGCATGGGTCCAAGCGAAGATTGTTCGGTGGTTGTTGCCATTGTTTTGGAAGAAGCAGGTGAAGATCTTCCAGGTGGTGCAGCAGGACGTGCTCAAAACGTTTTGGAAACTGCACTGGAAATTCAAGGCAGATTATAAACTTGTTTTTAACAAAAACTTCTTGAAAGCTGATAGAAGCTTAGGTATGAGACGAAAGATAATGCAAGAATACGATATGCTTATAAGATGGTTGTTGAGCATGGATCCAAAGGGAGAATAAACGTGGCTGGAAGCATGATTGGCAGAACCTTTAATAACCGTTACAAGCTAACCGAACGTGTTGGCTTAGGGGGCATGGCTGAAGTATACCGTGCAGAAGACAAAGTCTTAGGTCGTACGGTTGCTGTTAAAGTTATGCTCCCTCAATATGCAGCAGACCCCACCTTTACGAAGCGCTTTCGCCAAGAGGCCGCTTCTGCTGCAAATTTACAGAGTCCCTATATTGTTAGCATTTACGACTGGGGCTTAGATGGAGAAACCTACTATATTGTTATGGAATTCCTTCGTGGCACGGATTTAAAAACGGCCATTAAGGAACGCGGTGCCATCAATCAGCGTAAAGCTGCAGAGATTGGTTCGCAGGTTGCACAAGCACTTTCAGTTGCACATGCGGGCGGCATCATCCATCGTGACATCAAACCTCAAAATATCATGATCCAGCCTGATGGCAACATCAAGGTAATGGACTTCGGTATTGCACGCGCTGGCGATGCTGGTCTTTCTCAAACTGCCACGGTATTAGGCACAGCTCACTACGTTTCCCCTGAACAAGCTCAGGGCAAAGACCTTACTGGTGCAAGCGATATTTATTCTCTTGGTGTAGTGCTCTATGAAGCAACCACGGGCAAGTTGCCATTCGATGGTCAAGATGCCGTAAGTGTTGCCGTTAAGCAGGTAAATGAATTACCTGCTCCTCCAAGCACCATCAATCCTAATATTGATCCTGCTCTTGAAGCCATCATTATGAAGGCTCTTGAGAAAGATCCTGAGCGGCGCTTTAAAGACGCATCAGAAATGCGCCATGTTTTAAATGACTATCTTGCTGGCCGCCCTGCTAATTTAGGCGAAGACATCAGCGGGCTTAAAACACAGGTCATGGGAGGTGTCGCTCCTGCGGGCGGAACTGCTGTAATGAATCCTGTGAACAACGAAGCAGGACGCACTACAGTTAATAAAGCTTACGCAGCAGAAGAAGAAGAGAAACCAAAAAAGAGCAAGCGCAATGTAATTATTGGCGTTGTCGTAGCTCTTCTTGTAATTATTGGTATTGCAGCAGCGGCTATGGCACTTGGTGGAAATCAGGAAACCGCAACCGTGCCCGATGTTTCTAATAAGCCAATTGCTGAAGCTCGAGCAGAGTTACAATCAGCTGGCTTCACGATAGGCACCGAAACTGAAGTGTACAACCCTGATATTCAAGCGGGCAATGTTGTAAGCACTGACCCTGCCGCAGGTAAACAAGCTACTAAAGGATCGTCTATTAACATCACAGTTTCTAAGGGCACCGAACAAGTTACCGTGCCTGACTTAAGGGGCATGAGCGCTGATGAAGCACAACGCACGTTGGCTTCTTATGGCCTCAATGGGCAGCAAGGCGATGCGGTATTCTCTAGCGATGTAGATAAAGACAAAGTAGCAGGCCAGGATACCACCGCTGGAACCACCGCCTACAAGGGCGACACTATTGTATTCCACCTGTCCAAGGGTCCTGAAACCGCAAATGTTCCAAACGTTCAGGGACTTGATTTTGAGACAGCTCGCGACCGTCTTGAATCTGCTGGCTTTACCGTAAGCCTGCAATGGAAAGACGATTCTGCTAAAGTAAACACCGTTATTAGGCAAAGCGTTACAGGAACTGCTGAGCTAGGCACCACCATTACGTTAACTATTTCCAATGGTCCAGCCGAGGAAGAGGAGTCCACTGATCAGGGAGACACTACAACTGGTGGCTCGAACAGCGGAAGCAGTAGTTCGCAAACAGGAGGTAGCACCAGTGGAGGTTCCACCTCTAGCGGAAGCTCTACTAGCGGAACTGGAAGTAACTAACACTAGCAGAAATGAAAGCAACTATCAGTGAAGCATTCAGGCAAGTTTTTAGCTACAGTTGAAAATCCTTATGCTTCACGAATTCTTTATGCTTCATGAGCGGCAGTTATTATCGCCAGCATGTTTGGCAAACTAGTTGTTATCGTTAGCATTGCGGTTTCGATAAACTGATTGCCAACAGTAGTATTTCGCTTCAAATAGACTTTGCCTCTGAAAGATAATGAACAGCTTACCTCATTAGTTAAGAACTGCTTATACAATTACAGCCCAGCCGTGGTAAAATGGCTGGGCTGTTTAGTATAAATGGCGACACCCGCCCCCGTAGCTCAGTGGATAGAGCGTCGGTTTCCTAAACCGTGCGTCGGAGGTTCGAGTCCTCTCGGGGGCGCCATTTCTAACTTTTTATGCTTCTAATGCATTTCTTTTAAACCACTCCACTGCATAAGCAGTAATGTTTGAACGATTGATAACTCCAACCATTTTTCCATTCTGCAGAACTGGTGCTTTCTTAAGATGTTTGTCGGTCAGCAGTTTGCATACGTCAAGCAAATCATCATCAATCTGAACGGCAATTACGTTTTTCGTCATAACGTCTTTGACTTGGATCGTGGTTAATGCAGCAACCTTTTGCGCAAAGTCATCTTCATTTTCACTGATAGTAACTGCGTAAAAGCTTGTAAAGGAAGGTACCTGGCGTGAAAGTGTAGCGATAATATCTCCATCGCTCACAAAGCCTACAAGTTCGCCTTCGTCATTTAATACAGGTGCGCCGGAAATCTCATATTGAGCAAATAGTTGTAAAGCCTCCAATACCATTTGGGAATCCCGAAGAGCGTAAACCTCCGTCTTCATCAAGCTAGCCAGATTGGTATTAGCCTGAGAAACTTCGCTATTCTTTCCTGAAGCATTTTCTGCGGTATTAGCAATGTCCTTTTCCGTCTCCAGCGGCACAACGCTGTTCAAGTTAGCCTGGCTCTGTTCGGTTTCGCTTGTCGCATCTTGCCCTACTCGCTCTGCCTCACGAGACGCACCGTTGATTTGCCCTGCTTCTTGCTGAGTACCTGCTGGACGCTTTTTAATTCTTAGGGCAAACAAGAAACCAACTACCGCCAAAGCAAGCGCAAACAAAAAGCCCCAATGCGAACCTTGAGTAAAAGCAAGCGAAGCTTCGCTTCCTCCAGCAGCATAGTAGGCTGCCTGGCCAGAAGCCAATAAATTAGTCGCGATTGCCGTGCAAACCGCTCCGAGAACCTGCTGCATAGTATTCAAAATAGTGCTGCCATCAGTTGAAAGTTTGTGCGGAAGCGACGAGAGCGCGTGCGTTTGGCAAGGAGACATCGCCAAAGGGACACCAACCATCATGATGATGTGACAGCAAATTACGTAAGCCAATGAGCTTTCTGGCGTTGCAAACATCAACAATCCAGCACCCACAATTGAAAGAGCAAA
Organism: uncultured Eggerthella sp.; assembly: GCA_900556585.1. Taxonomy (GTDB): domain Bacteria; phylum Actinomycetota; class Coriobacteriia; order Coriobacteriales; family Eggerthellaceae; genus Anaerotardibacter. The sequence goes on along the minus strand of USPD01000004.1, from coordinate 10,596 downwards.
GCCACATAACGCAGGAATACGAGCGCCAATTCGGTCGAAAATTTTGCCTGCAAACATACTTACGAGCGCATTAACTACACCACCAGGCAACATTACAATACCCGTCAGAGCAACAGCGATTAACATGCCATTCTGATAGTACTGAGGTAATACGTACATGGCTGAAAGCGTGATACCGAAGTTGAGCATCATGCACACTGCGCCAACTCTAAATCCCTGATATGAAAAAGCACGAAGATCAAGCACGGGAATTTGCATGGCGAACTGACGCTTAGCGTAGAGTGCCAGAGCAATGATCCCGACAATTAACGAAACAAGAACCGGCGCAGACAACCATCCAAATAAACTTGCAACGCCAACACCAAATACAATGCCTCCAAAGCCTAGGCAAGAAAGCAAAACAGAAATCACATCAAGATGAGGCTTTGTGAGTTCATAGGGATTAACTTCGAATTTCAAAGCAAAAATAATTCCTACAACTAAAACGAGTGCAAAGCTGAAGAATATAAAACGCCAAGACAGGGCACCAACAATTATGCCTGCCAAAGTTGGACCAATAGCCGGAGCAAACATAATGACCAAAGCCGTAATGCCCATAGCGGAACCCAATTTATGGGGCGGAATTACCTCCATTACCATGGCAAACATCATTGGCAAAACAAGTCCTGTACCTATACCCTGAATCACTCGTCCAGTGAGCGCGATTTCAAAGCCAGATGCAAAGCCGCTAATTAGTGAGCCAACGAGAAACGCACCTAATGCAAATACAGTTAAGCTGCGAGCGCTAAACCACTTCATGAGTAAGCTTGCAAATGGCAATACAATTCCAATGGCTAGCATATAACCGACAACAAGCCACTGGGTTAGCGAAATATCAACACCGAAAGCTAGAGACAATTGCGGGAGAGCAATATTAAGAGCTGTCTCGCTATACATCCCAGTAAATCCACCCAAGTATAGACCCATCAAAGCAAGATACGGGTGAGCAACTTGCACACGCGCTTTTGGCATATCTTGTGTCACGACATCATTCCTTTCATATACGTGCACGTCTATTTCAAAGCGTCAGTGAGGCAACGAACTCTAAGGTGGGCGGCAAGCAGATAACCCCTAAGCAAATAAGCCTTTATGGATATCCGCCCGTCTAGCCGCCTGTTTTTGAGCAAGGCGAGTCCATCTAGCACTCTGCTTCTAAACAAGGCGCTCATCCGTCTCGCTTATTCCGAAGTAAGGCGATCCCATCTAATCAACTTGGGCAACAAAAAAGGTGGCCGCAACTGCTCGTTGCGACCACCTCTGCACCTAAGGAACAGCGTCTCACTGCGCTTGTGTCATATGGCATTATAGTGAGCTAGATTTTTCTTCGTAAGTACTTTTTCTGTTATATGTAGGAATTATGAATTGAACCTTTCACCTGCCTGTTAGCCAATAAAGCTGTTTCGAAACTTGAACTATACAAATCACCAACTAAAGACAAATTATCTTTAACATCCAAAGCTCCATGTGAGACAAATGCGAGAAATCTTTCTCTTTTATGTTAGTTTTCTTCTCTACTCTAGCTATATGAGTTTATTTCTTGGATACAGATCAGCATATGAGTATTGGTGCCACAATGACATTCGGCGCCATGACACTGTCAGCGTTGCAATGCCCAATACCGCATCTGCTCCAAGTAATAGAGAATTAAACAAAGCTAAAGTGCTGCTTCCATTCCTAACATTGCCTATTCATACAGTTGTTCCTACAGTAGACGCAAAGCGCAATTTAGTAGATCTCACATGCCACGTAAACGATTCACTACCATTAAGATCTTTTGCACGTATATCACATAATTTGTATGTCAGCATTCCTGAAGCTTGCTACGTCCAACTTGCATCTCAGCTATCATTTGTTGAAATACTAATGCTCGGCTCAGAATTATGCGGCACATATGCCCAGGATCAAAGCTCTAACCATCTTATATCACGACATCCAAGAACATCTAAGTACCATTTTGAACAATATTTAGACAAGCTACATCGAACACACGGTAAGTCTCAGGCGCTACGCGCTCTTAAATATATCTGCGAAAATTCGGCATCACCCATGGAAACGAAACTCACTCTTCTCCTTTGCTTGCCGTTTAAACTAGGGGGCTACGGATTACCTTATCCAAAATTGAACTACCCTTTGTACGACACTAAATTCAAGCCGAAAAAAGAGCTTTATCGTTGTGACTTGTGCTGGCCTAAATTGAAATTAGCCATAGAATATGACAGCCACCAGTTTCATGCGACTAATAATAAGCTGGCGCTTGACTCGCGAAGGAGAATAGCCATTGAGCAGTATGGTCTGCATGTAATTTCAGTTACCAAGCAACAAGTCTATAGCGATATCGCATTCAGTGAATTAGCAAAAGTTATTTCACGATACTTGGGTATACGTTTACGTATTCGTTCCTATAATTTCGAACAGCAAAGAAGGAAATTACGTTCTGAATTGCTTCTGTCTGTATAAAACTTCGACAGTAATCCTGCTCACATAAAATGCTATGCTGTCCCAGCTCGTAAAACGCTACTGTCGTCGTCACAACTCGCATAAAACTTCTATTGCTGTCTAGCTCGCATAAAAATGCAGATTTTGGACAAAAGAATGCTGTTGTAGGCATCTTAAAATTGCACAAAACGCAAATAAGAATCCGATTTTACGTTTGGTATCAATTATTCAATGGTTGATTACGTTCAAAACTGTAGGCACCCTTAAACGGATGCCTACAACAGGGGTGTTTTGACCAAATTTCGCTATTTTTGCGCGCTCGTATAAATTTGAAAGCGAAACAAGCACAAACAGCTTGTTCGCGCTTAATCCTTACACACGTTAGCCTACGCACATTAACCTGCACACGTTGACCTACAAATAAAGCTACCGTTGAGCTTGTATATTAATTCAAGGACTAAATAATCAAGCAGATTTGTCTATAGCTTGATTTCGCGTTCGCTTCCGTCGATGTCGGCAATTTTTGCGGTTCCCTCCGCAAGAGAGAAGAATGTCAAACGAGGATCATCGCAGTCTTCATATGTTTCACCTAATGCGGTCATATGCTCATAACCTGCTTTACGAACCTCGGCGCCTGCAGTATCAACCATGCTAGCTTTGCCTGTTAGGATTACCCATCCATGACCGGGTTTCCAGGCAGATAGTTCAAACTTAGGGTTTTCTACAAGCTGTTTATATACGTCTTTGTTTGTTGCTGTACAAAACCACAGCGTATCACCCTCACGCATTGCAAAGCTAAAAGGACGAACGTGAGGCTGATCCCCCTCGCAAGTTGCCATGTACCAAGCTGGAACAGAAGTCAGGTACTCAATTAATTCATCCATTACATGCCTTTCTCTAAAGGGTTGCTTAAAACATCCAAAACGAATCCGTTTGTTAATGGTTTCATTAGTAGATTTTATACTAGCGCTTAAACTACTAGCACTAAACTTGATAGCATCTGTTTGATCGGAACGCATTCACTCAAGATGCGGTTAGTTGAAAAACATCCGCCTAGAATCTATCCGCTCAAGATGTGCTTAGCCAAAAAACAGTCATTCAGAAAATGCTTAGCTGAAAAGTATTTACCTAAAGTGCGCTTAACCGAAGAGCATCCGTCCAAAGCACACCGATCTAGAAGGTACCCGCCCAGAGCGTGTCCGCCTCAAAACGCAATCACCTAGAACATGCCGAAATAATTCAACGCAAAATCGGTACCGAGTACCGCAATAAGACCCACAACTAAGTATAGAAGTCCTCCTAAATCGCGCTTTGTATAAGCAAGCTCTTTAAGACGCGTGCGATCCTCCCCGCCATGATAACAACGCGCATCCATCGCAAGAGACAACGTTTCAGCATGACGAAATGCGCTCGTAAACAGTGGGACAATAAGCGCGACCATCATTTGGATAGTGCTTTTTGTGCTGGTGCTAAAATTTGCACCACGGCTAACCTGCGCTCGATAAATCGTGCGAAGTTCTATAGCAAACTGCGGTAAAAAACGCAGAGCAATGCCCATAATCATCGATAGCTCATGAGCGGGCAAACCAATACGTGAAAAAGGCTTGAGCAGATGCTCGAAAGCATCAGTCAAATCAAGTGTTGTAGTAGCAAGGGTAAGTAAACTTACGCCCAACAAAAGCATCGTAAGACGGATGGCAATAAAGAGCGCTTGCTCTAGACCGCCTTGACTAATGCAAATAATCCAAAATTGAAAATACACTTCCCCGCCCTGGACGAAGAAAATGTTGAGCAGCGCCGTAAACACTACCAAGATAGCCAAAGGCGCAATCGAGGTGAAGGCCTGTCTCAAAGAAATGCGCGCAAATGCAAACATTCCTGCAGTAAATACCGCAGCAACCGCAAGCGCCACATACGATCCGGCCGCAAACACCATAACCATAAACAGAAGAGCTAGCAGGAGCTTTGCTCTCGGATCCATGCGATGGACTATTGAGTCTTTGGAAATGTAACGCCCAAAGACAGTTTGAATGTTAAACATTGCCATGCTTATCGCCCCTCATCCGAAAAAGAATCGGGGTCAGAATTTGCAGCAAGGTTTGCCGAAACATCTGATTCTGGTGCTATAGTTTCCGAAACCGCAGGTGTTACATCTTTTTGAGTAGTGGTTTCTGAAACTGCGTTTTTCAAAACTACAGGTTTGGCATCTTCTAGAGCTTCATTTTTTAGAGCTGCATTTTCGCCCTTAGAATTTAAGGTCTCATGCGCCTTATGTGTCTCGTTTGCTGGCTCTTTCACCAACTCGCCAAGCGAAGGTGACCCTAGCACTTCAACAAGCTTATCAGCCAAAGATTCAGGACTATACAACACATTAGGAAGATCAAACCCCAAATCACGCAACTCATTAGCAAGGCGCTGCGCATGGGGAATGCCCAAACCAATTTCACGCAGTTCCGCACCATGATGCGTAAAGATATCCTCAGGCGTGCCATAAAAAGCAACTTCGCCTTCATGCATTACCAAAAGATGATCGGCCAATCGCGCAATATCATTCATGTTGTGCGAAACCATAACAACGGTAAGGCCACGCTTTACATGCAAGTCTTCAATAAGCGATAAGAAATCCGCACGAGAAGCTGGATCAAGCCCTGCCACAGGCTCGTCAAACACCAGGGTGGTAGGACGCATTGCTAGCACACCTGCAAAGGCCACACGACGCTGCTGACCACCAGAAAGCTCAAACGGCGAACGCTCAGCTAGCTCATCATAATCCAGGTGCACAATATCAAGCGCCTCTCGAACACGCGCATCAACTTCATCTGCGTTAAGCCCCAAATTGCGAGGACCAAATGCCACGTCTTCCGCAACACTTGCTGCAAACAACTGATGCTCAGGATATTGAAATACCACCCCAATATCACCACGCGCCTGAGTTGCAACTTTTTTGTCTGCTAAGTCCTTACCGTTCCACAGAACTCTGCCTTCAGTTGGATTAGCTAGCCCATTGAGATGTTGAACAAGCGTAGACTTACCCGAACCGGTATGCCCTGCAATAGCAAGAAAATCGCCATCATGCAGCTCAAAAGAAACATTGCAAAGAGCATATTTTTGCTTCTCTCCCGCTTTCTTTTGACGTTTCGAAAGCGGCACATAGCTGAAGCTTACTTGCTCGAAGACAATCGACACAGTTCCTCCTTCAGCGATGTGGTTTCAATATGAGTCCCTATTGCAATGCCCTTGTCCTGAAGCAAACGCGACATTTGAGCGGCAAAAGGAATATCTAAGTTTAGAGAACGCAAAATATCATCTTGCGTAAGAATTTCATCTGGTGTTCCATCCAGCACGCAACGACCATACTCCATAACAATTACGCGATCAGCCTCTGCAGCTTCCTCCATAAAGTGCGTAATCATAATGACGGTAAGTCCTTGTTCGTGAAGCTCTTTACAAACACGCATCAAACCACGACGCCCGCGCGGATCAAGCATGGCAGAAGCTTCATCAAGTATCAAAATCGAAGGCTCCATAGCAAGCACACCCGCAATGGCAACACGCTGCTTTTGCCCACCAGAAAGCGCTGTTGTTTCACGCTTACCGGCAGTTTGTAAGCCCACTTGCGCAAGTGCTTTATCTACGCGGTTGCGCAATTCGGGATTTTCTATACCTAAGTTTTCTGGCCCAAAGGCAACATCATTTTCAACAAGACTTGCCACAATTTGGTCATCTGGATTCTGAAATACCATTCCCGCTGTACTGCGAATAAGGTACGTGTTGGCTGGATCATTAGTATCCTTGCCATCTACCGTTACCGTACCTTTATCAGGCACCAAAAGCGCATTAATCAGCTTAGAAAATGTTGATTTGCCTGAGCCATTTGCCCCTAATACGCAAACAAACTGACCCTTCTCTATAGAAAGAGAAAGGTCAGAAAGCACATAAGAATCGCCTGTATACGTAAAGGAAACATCAGAAAAAGAAATCATCTTAGCTCCTTTACTTATCTGTTTGTCGTACTAAAACTGGCAGACCAACCATAACTTTTCCACTGGAAAAGGAAATCATTTAACGACCCTTCACCTGGTCTTTCTTTGGAGTAATCAAATTGGAAATTGACTTATAAATGATAAGGGTGAGCACCGCATTAATAAGTCCTTTTACCAGGTTAAATGGAATAAGGATTGGGATAATCATTGCGATAACAGCATCCAACGGAACACCGAGCCACATTGGCGTCACGATTAAATTACCCACAATTGCACCAATCGTTGCTGCAATAATACTCAGAACCAAACCAGCAATAGCAATTGGATAGGTGCGCTTTTTGCTGTACATAATTGCTGCAGGCAAAACAAAACAGGTAACGGTAAGAATATTCATCAAGGCGCCCGTAAAATCCGCCATAAGCAAACCATGGATAATCGCAATAACAATACCTACCGCAACACCAGCACCAGGCCCGAAGCCAAAACCTACCACCATAGCGGGCATATTGGATGCGTCAAACTTGAGCCATGTAACACCAGGCAACAAGGGAAATTCTACAAAAGAAAGAATAACGCCAATTGCGCACATAAGTGCCATGGTTACCATTTGCTTGGTTGACCATACGTTGGTGTTTTTCTGGGGCATATTTTGCGATGAATTAGAAGGCATGCAATTCTCCTTCACCTTACAGCATGGAAAGTTGATCTACTAAACGACGAGCGGCATCACGAACCGACAAACCATCAATATCAATGGTGACATCCGCATACTTCTCATACAAAGGGCGACGCTCTTCATACAAATCATGAAGGCTCATTCCCATGCCATTTTTCATGACAACACCACGTTCATGTAAGCCGCCCAAACGGCTTTCAAGTTCTTCGTAAGAAACGCGCAAGTACACAACAGTGCCAATAGAACGCAAATGCTCCATTGCTTCATCGGAATATACTGCTGAACCACCCGTAGCAATTACAGCGCGCTTTGCGCTCAGTGTGCACAATACTTCGTTTTCCACTTCAATAAAACCATCTGGGCCACAGGCATCAATGATTTTCTGAAGCGTTTTATCAAGCTTGCTCTGAATGAGCAAGTCAGCATCAATAAATTCATAACCTAAAATTTTGGCCAAAACCACGCCAAGCGTAGATTTACCTGCACCTGGCATACCAATTAGGACGACGTTGTCTAAACTATTAGTCATCTACGATCGTCCTCCTTCCATTTTTTGCGCTTAAATTCAACTATAACACGTTTAGCTTCAAGCCTTGGAGCCAACAACTCATTCACCAGAATGGCAGCAAAAATAAGAGCAAATCCCGTTAGCAAACGTGCCGTAATAACTTCGCCATATAGCAAAACCGAAAAGACTACGCCAAACACTGATTCTAAGCTCAAGAACAACGATGCTTGAGCTGGCGGAACATATGCAAGCGAAACGTTTTGAATTCCGAAAGCAACTACCGAAGCAAACACAATCAAAAATGCCATTTGCCCCACAATTTCAGGAGTAATAAGCGAAAGCGCAGGTGGCGTTTCAAATAAACCGCCAACGCACAAGCCAAATAACCCCTCAAAAATAAACTGGAATACCGTAAGGGTAAGCACGTCACGACTTTTTGAGAAACGCGAAACCAACACGATATGTATAGCAAACAGAAGTGCGCATATTTGCGTGAGTCCCTCGCCCAATCCTAAAGTGAGCGTTTCGCCAGAAGTAGTAACAGCAACAAGCCAAATACCAATAACTGCAATAATAGCCGCCCCTACATTGCAAAGCGAAGGACGCTTACGTGCAACAACCCACCAAGCAAACGGAACAATGACGCAATAGGTTGCAGTAAGAAAAGCATTAATGCCTGGCGTGGTGTATTGAAGTCCTACCGTTTGCGTAAGGAAGGCCGAAAAATCGAAAAATGCTAAAACAGCACCAAGCCCAACCATCTTCCAAGAAAAATACTTGCGCACACGCTTGTTTAAAATAACCAGCAACAACAAACCAGCCAACGTAAAACGTACACCTAGTAACAAGGCAGGCGGCACCACGTCCACTACGTTTTTCATTACAACAAAACTATAGCCCCAAATTACAGTAGCTAAGATAAGGAGTGCTTTATATACACCTGTTGGTATGTCTGACAATGAAATCACAGCGGCTTATTATAGCGGCGTTTTTTAGCGTGCACCACCGCCACCGCCAAAGCCGCCGCCACCGCCACCAGAAAATCCGCCACCGAAGCCACCAGCTGATGACATATTTCCAGAAATTGCCGATGCACTTGTAGAAACAGAAGATGAAACCACGTTTTCAAATGCCGTTCCCAAGTCCGGCAGCGAAGAAGCTGAATAACCAGCGCTATACCAAATCCACCATGGCGTAGTGTTGTATACGCCCATGAACGAATAATCTCCCTCAACGGCTTCAGGTACCGCCTTGCGCAATTCCTCCATAGCTTTTTCTGCAACACCAAATACAAGGGCATATACCATAAATTCGCCCCATACCTTCACATCCATTGGAGGTCGTTCGTTAAGAGCAGAAAATTCTGTTAGCCATTTTTTGAGTGCCTCGCAACGCGCATATACATCAGCACCTTTTTGAGTACGACGATCCATGAATCGAGAAACAACCATCAAAACAATGCCTGTAATAACGCCAGGAATAATGACGAAAATATTGTTGAAAAGAAATGCCAGCACTACGCAAACGGCTATAAGCACAACAGCAACAAAAGACATCCTGGTGCGTTTAACGCATGAATAGCTTTCGAAATACTCTCCAGCACTTACATGTGCCGTTACAATTCCCTGCCAACGCATCATTAAATCACTAAACGATTTAGGATGCTCTTCAGCGTATTCTTTTACCGTTCCCAACCACAGCGATGATTCACCACCCGCGATTTCGTCGAACAGTATTGTCATAGCTTTGCGATCTATTTCGCTATTGAGATTCAACTCAACATCGGGAACACGCGTCAGATAATAATCTTCTATCGTCTTTGATCCTAAAACACCCTTTTGCTGATACGTACCCTCATTGATCTGCACGGCACCAAGGTTAGCCAAATGCATAATGGTTGCCGTGAAATCCGTCGTGCTTTCTTTATTAAAGCGACAAAGCCTGCCAATAACTGAAGGATGCTCGCCTTCGAGCGGAACATCACGCCAATATTCATCAGTAAACTGAGGCTTTAATTCTTTGCCGTACTTAATAAACGAACGGAACGCCCAAACCAGTAGCACCAGGCAAGCCAAAACTACGACAAACATCAACGCAAGAGTTCCCACTCTATCTGCATTGGCGCGATCGGCCCAAGTGCGTTCTTCGTTTAGGGCAGTATCAAGATTAGCTGTCGAAAAATGGGCGTTATTATCTTTCGCCATTACATCGCTTAACCATTCGGTAGGAAATAAAATACGCGCTTCCGCATACGATCCAGCATTTACCTGAGGAATCTCATACGTTACCGTGCCATCAGGATTGATCGTCACCTTGGCGTCTAACGGTCCATGACCCCAAGCTCGAACATTTTCTCCCGCCTCAATAGTGGCACCCGATGGAACAGGCAAAGAAACAACGAAAGAAACGTTAGAACTATCTCCTTCCCATTCGCTGCCTATAAATTTCCAATACAATTCGCCCACATCAGAATATGCCTGTACCGCATCTTTGATGGTGTACGTTAATTCAAAAACTACACTAGAATCTGTTTCATTAAAAAACGCATATACCGTATCTTCAGGTTCATCAAACGAATACGATATGTTTCCAGGACCGCCTTCTTCGCGCCAATCTAGCTGAAATGGAACACTAGAAAGCGTAGTCCAGTCATTTTGCACAGCTCCAGAATCATCCACATGAACCATGCGAACGCTGTCAATACTTAGTTGCGCCCCAGAAGGAAGATCATTATAGTTCCACCATACAGCACTAAACGAGCCATTAAAATCAAACTGTCTTTGTTCAACAACTTGCAAATCACCATTTGTTTGGATTTGAGCATTAATAGAAACATTGGGCATATCGTAACTTTTTGCAAAAGCCGTCTGCGGAGCAAAAAGCAAAAGAGCCACCCACATAAAACAAGCCGCAAGCAGAAACCCTATTGCACTTCTACACAAAGAGCACTTCGA
>USPD01000003.1 GCA_900556585.1 uncultured Eggerthella sp. | reverse complement strand
CGGCACCCATTTCACGCCACTATTTTCATCAGGCTTTACTCGAAGAGGCTCCGTCATGCTTGCTTCAACCAGATACGTTACATTTAAATGCAAATGCGAGCTTACATATTCTCCGCGCTTTTCGTGGCCATCTACCGTAAGAAGTTCAATAGAGAAAATAGGGCTTGTGAATTCATTGATACTTGTTGCTTCATTGGCACGCAGGTTGGAGCTTTCTGCATTTGTCCCATTGTTCCACGAAATAATACGCGCATGGGTAATGCCTGTTTCTTCCGCCAGTTCGCGCAAGGCAACCACCTGCAAATCCTGACACCCGTCAGCATGGCCACCAATCCAGCTCCACGAGTTGTAAATGTTGTGAAATACCATCACGGTCGACGTGCGCGCCTCATCGACAACCCATGCCGAACAGGTAAAATGCGCCTGAGCGCTTCTGTGAAAACAATTCGCATCATGCTCAAGCGCAGTTAAGAAAACTTGCTTATCTTTTTCTTCCTGTTCATTAAAAGGGCAATACGCAACCAATTGATCGTATAGACTCATAGTGCCCTCCTAAACAGACACGCATTATTGCATTATTGTTCGTCCTCTTCTAAAACATCCGCAATAAGACGAAGCAAACTACTACGATGAACGATACCCACTAATTTACCATCATCAAGCACCGGCAAAAGCTTCAGGCGTTTTTCGGCCAACATCTTACAGGCTTCACCAAGCGTAGTATCGGGCGAAACGCCAATAACTTTCCTTGTAGCAACATCAGATACGCGAATATCTTTCATGCGCGAGATCTGCTTACGCACATCTTTGTCGTCCAATTCACGGAATACAACAAATCCAGACATACCCGTGATCAACTTAGACTCATCAGAAAAGAATCTCAGAATATCGCTATTGGAAATAAAACCACGAGCCATGCCCTGCTCATCCACAATTACCGCGCCACTCGAATCAGACATAGCAAGCGTCTTAGCAGCAGCACAGCAAACACTGGAGCGATGGCTGCTACGAAACTGCCCGCCCCAAACAACGCCATACCACCAATGAACAATACGCGCGTATTGAATCTACCCATAAACCACGCAGCAAGCGGGATCACAACCGCTTCCATTAATGCATAGGCAGATGTCAACCACTGAACCGTAGTGGCATCAACCTGTAAATGTTCCATGATAGAAGGGAGCGCAGGTGAAAGAAGCGTCTGATTCAAAACAACTAATACGGCACCACACAGTAGCACCATTACCATCTTACGTTGTTCATTTGTTAAACCTAAGGATGCCATTTTCCTCGCTTCCATAAAATACTTCATCAAACTAGTTATGGCAGCTTCAACTATTTCGGAGCTTTCGCAAAAGACAAGTATTAAATATGTTTTGCCAAAGCCCACAAAAGACTAAGTGCGATAAAAGCAGGAGCTTTTACACAAAAGGCATCTCACGATTATTTAAATCATTCCATAGTACGGACGCTGTACCACAACGCTTTCTACCCATTTTGCTAAGGTAATAAAGTCAAACACAGGCAATCCCGTTGCGCGCTGAATTGCCGCAGCATATGGTGGTAGGTCGCTGCATTCAAGCAAGATAGCATCTACTTCAGGGGTTTCGGCACACACTTCAGTGGCCAACTCCACCAAATCATCTTCTAGCATGCCGTTATCGAGCGGACCTTTTCCCCATCGGATAGGAGCGAAGCTTTCCATATCCCCCACATTCACCACCACGATTTGATCGGTTGTGGTGTTCACATTAGAAAGAAACTCATCATCGATACTTGCGCCATCGGCAGCAAACACAGCAATCTTTTTGGAAGCAGGAAGCCACGTTTTAATGGTTGCGAGCTGACACAAGCTAGACATAAACACAGGTACACCCACAGCAGCTGCCACATCTTTTTGAAAGTGGGCGAAATAGCCGCAGGCGCCAATGATGGCACGCACACCTTCTGCTTCCAGCTTTTTCGCCGCCTCAACTACCTGCTGTTTAATGGTTGGATCGCCCGCGAAAAGCTGCTCAATTTCGAAGCTCACCATTTCGTAAAGAACAGGAAAATCGTAGGTAGTTGCGTTTACCACATTGCCTGGCACCTTTGGATAATCCAGGTCAACGGCAATAATTCCCAATGCCTGACCACTGGTGTAGCGCGGCGGCAATTCAAACACCCCGCGACGCTGCGCTTCATTCGTGATAGCGCCGTATGCGCTTTTCCAGGAAACAGACATTGAGAACTCCTTTTTATAAAGAAATACCTAAGCAGTCTTAAATATTACAACTTCGACAATATTTAAGAGGATACCTAGGCATTTCAAACTTCTAAATTAGCTATGCTCTGCTATAGATGTAACTATGCCTCAACATAAGTACCATCATGCAAGTAAGCAAGCAGCTGATCCTTGTCCAAGTGAGCAATGCCCAAATCTTCAAGGGTCAAGCCAGTTGTCATGTAGTCAGCCTTGTTCATAACGCCACCAAGAACAATCATAGAGTCAATTACGGGCGTTGGGACTCCGAACTTCTTACCAAGCTCATGATATACGTGGCAACCTACTGGAACATCTTCGGTTACATAACGATTCTTAATGGTGAATGGACCAGTTGCATAACCTACTTCCCATTCTTCTTCAAAAGGAACGTTGCAACCTTCACCCATATATTCTTCACCAAGAACGCTGGTGCGCTGGAAGAATACTTCCTTCTTGAAAGGCTGAATGCCTACACCAATAGCTTCTGCCAGAGCAATCTCTTCGTTGTAGAACTGATACTGAACTTCGCTAATGGAAGGGCAGAAGGAATGAGAATAAATGCTGTATTCGTGAGCATTCTTACCAAGAACAGTGCTGAAGTTTTCCATAGTGGAAACGCCCAGTACGGTACCAGGAACATGGATTACAGGGTTAACGTTAGAAAAGCCAATGTCCAAAACGGTATCACCACAAACAGCGCCGTCACCTTGAGTGATGGCATCGAAGCAACCCAGAGCCTTGGAGCTTTCAACGAAATCTTCCGTATCCTTCGTAGGAAGTGCGGCACCGCGTAACGTGATAGCACGATAGACCAAGCTGCAGGTTGGCTTCATTACGCCACCTTCGGTATCAACACGAGTGCCGTAAGGAGCAGAAGACCAGCCGCCAATAATAACATCCTTGGTGCAACCAGCTTCGCGCATCATTTTGCGAAGCTTCAAAGAACCGTAGTTGTCAGGAATGATGTGAATAATCTGGCCGTCTTCAAGGCAAGGAATTAGCTCCTTGAAAAATACCTCATGAGCAACAGAAGGAATGCCAATAATGATGAGCTTTGCGCCCTTTACACATTCAGCTACTGAATTGGTTGCAAGAGCAAATTCGCCTTTGCCCATACGACGGAAGCCGTACTTAGTCTGAGTTCCAGGAGCCTTGTCCTGCAACGTAATGCCTGTGCGCATTACAGTTCCCAGAGTATTTTCAAAAAATGGATCCAGGTCGCAAATGCGAACTTCCTGGCCAGCTAATGCGCAGTCAGCACCGCAGGTTTTGCCTACTGCGCCGCCGCCCAAAACAGCAATAGGAGCATTACGCAGCTCTTCAACGTTGATCATAGTCGTTCTCCTTCTTGGAATTAGTACAGCAGTAATGATATACCTTCTTGCTTCTTGCCATACAACAATTGAATTTCAAACATAAGAGAACCGCTCGTGCGAGCAGTCTATCTTTTACAGCAAGAGAACCGCCCTTCCGAGCAGTTCTCCCAATGCTGTATGTTTTATTCATTTAGAATACAGGCAAAACAGATCCCTGATAGTTCTCATTTATATAGTCACGAACCTCATCGGAATTAAGTGCTTTTGCAAGTGCCTGAATTGCTTCATTGTTTTCGTTTCCTTCTTTAACTACCAGAAGGTTCGCATAGGTTTGCGCTGCATCACCATCGGCACTTTCAACAGCAAGGGCGTCATTATTTACAGTAAGACCAGCTTCAATTGCATAGTTTGCATTAATACAAGCAATATCAACATCAGCTAATACAGTTGGAACAACAGCAGCTTCAAGCTCTTCAATTTGAAGATTGAGAGGGTTGTCCACAATATCGTTAATCGTTGCATTAATTCCAACGCCATCAGCAAGAGTAATCAAGCCCTCCTGCTGAAGCAGTAATAAAGCACGAGCTTCATTAGTTGCATCGTTTGGAACAGCAACAGTTGCACCATCTTGCAAAGCATCAAGCGAGCTTACCTTGCCAGGATAGATGGCCAAAGGTTCATAATGAACAGACGTTACACTTACCAAATGAGTGCCACGCTCAGAATTGAAATTCTCCAGATAGGGGCCATGTTGGAAGTAATTTGCGTCCACTTCGCCATCTTCAGTTGCCGTATTAGGCTGAACATAATCGGTAAATTCAGTTACTTCCAGATCGTAACCCTCTTCCGCAAGAAGGGGCTTTACTACGTTATTTAATATTTCAGCATGAGGAGTTGGAACTGCAGCAACTTTAATAGTTTTATTATCACTCGAATTATCAGACGAGTTATCGTTCGAACTTCCACTGCAACCAGCAAGTGCAAAAACAGCACAAAGAGAAACTACTACGGCAGCAATGGCAAAAAGTTTTTGGGGGATTGCCTTTGTCATTGGACTTTCCTTTCAAATATAAACACATAACTAACAATAAGAATCAGTCAAAAACTGCAGCAAATTAACTCGACAACGCTCGGTATTAAACCATCCGACATTTAGACTCGGCTACCTTTGTGCGCGTTAAGCCGGATAGTCTTTCATCACTTTCGGATAAGCATCAAACAATGATCTATCTATTGAGCTTAAATTACGGAAAATTGTTGAGCTTGTTCAAATTACTTGAAATTTAAACCTGCCACAAAAAAGCGCCTGACTTGTACATTCGGCACATTCGCATTCGTTCATTAAAACTATTACAGCCTCGCAATAAGGTGTTTGCTAAACAAACCACAAGTCCTCCTTTCAGCGCTTTATCATCTAAGACAAATCCTTTTGTTATTCCAAAAGATCGAAACGTCTCCGTTGCGATGGTTAACTATCCTACTAGGTTTTTCCTGAAAGCGATAATTCATAAAACTAAACACTAGTTATAGACAGAGCCAATAGCTATCAAGTATTTACTCAATGAACTGGTGCAGAAAGTAGCCATCAGCGCCCCAGACCTACTTTTAATCAAATACAACATTATTTCCGAATTAACAGCAGGTGCAGACCACGTACAATAAGCACATACTTCGAAAGGACTTACCGATGGACGAATCACGTAAACACGAACTCTGCCTCTACCTCGTAGAACGCCTTATGAATGAGCGTATAGATAATGGCGGGTATATCACCCAAGCTTTACTTGATATCGTTCCCGATAGAGATCATCTTGATAGTGCCTCAACAACACAACTGTGGCTTGCATTTCGTGCCCTGGTAAATGTTCGCGAACCATGGCGTGCAGACAAGGATCTGCTAGCAGCCCAAGATGAGCTTTTAAAAGGATTAATAGAAGAAGCAGGTATTACTACCGTAAGCGAAACCCTGACCTCTCCCCTTGATTCGCGTTTGCATCTTTGGCGAGGAGACATTACCACTCTTGCCGCTGATGCCATTGTAAATGCTGCCAATTCGGGCATGACGGGCTGTTGGGCACCACTGCATTATTGCATTGATAATGCTATCCACACATTCGCTGGCATTCAACTTCGTTATGAATGTGCACGCTTAATAATCGAACAAGGCCACGAAGAACCTACTGGACAAGCAAAAGTTACCCCAGCTTTCAATTTGCCATCACGACACATAATTCATACGGTAGGCCCTATTGCTGAAGGTACCGTTAACGAAGAAACATGCGACCAACTTGCATCATGTTACCGCAGTTGTTTGGATGCCGCCGTTGCCGCTGGTGACACATCCATTGCTTTTTGCTGCATCAGCACGGGAGTATTTGGTTTTCCTGCTAAAGAAGCTGCCGAAATTGCTATTGCCACAGTTCGCGAATGGCTAAATTCAAAAGAAACAACTCCCGAAAACGTTTCTACTGATGAATCCGCAACGTTAAAGAGCGCAATTCCAACCGTAATATTCAATGTGTATCTTGACTCCGATGAAGCATTATATAGAAATCTTTTAGGATTTTAAGAAAAGCCTCATCAACTTCTAGCACTCCTTAAACGTACACAACGTAAAGTTATGCGTAAACCCTAAACAGAATTCATCTTACGATAAAGTGAACCCATAATATGACGCTTGATAGCAAATCAAACCGCACCTTTAAGCATCAGCAAAACCAATTGAAACAATACCCCGGGTCGTTTTATCTGCTATATCCTTCTACGGCAAATGGCAAAAACAATACACAGAGAAACCACTGCGATACCAATAACAAAAAGAGGTAAGATTACAAACAATCCAAGATCACCAGTCTTAGGGAGTAATTCGAAAAAGTCGTTTTCTTTATCTGAAGGCTCTTCCTCATCAACAGTATCATAGCTATTAATGAACAGGATCTTTTCCGTTTTCGAAGTTTCCCCTTGCTTCATTGCCCATACGGTTGCCGAAAGATAGCCCCCATCGTTGGTCGTAACCTGAACCGTAACATCATATATGGAAGAGTCATATATACATTCTTCCGAATCTCCAGGAACTTCCCTGATCGTATAATGATAAGTCTCTGGTTCAGTAAAGGTAATATCAGAAAAACTAGCTTTACCATCTCCAACGATTTTTACAATATTCTCATTCGGTAAAGGAGCACCCTCTTTACCCTCTAAAACGAATACGTATTCCTCAGAATCAGATGGCGAATTCCCCTGTAGCTGCTTTTCTACCTCGAGGTTCACCGTACAATATCCAGATTCTGCATATGCGTCAACAGGAGTAAATACCATAACGGCCAACAACACAGTAACGAAAAGAAGCAGTAATCTTTTCACTTGTAATCTTCCCGCTTTTTTCATCCACATTTCAACTCTTTCGTAACTAACTAAGAAAGTCGACATAGGAGTACACTCCTCCCGTTTGTCTCAGACTCTGAACACGTGGAGAGGGCAATAATCTTGTCCGTGCCATTAATATCAATATCCCTGAACTTCACCGCTTCATCCCTCACCCGGTCTATAAATAACCCTAGATCAGCTTCCTGCAATTCGCTCGGATTAAAAATCTGATCATCGTAAGCATCCGCTTTCATGAACGCAAATATCTCTAGTTCATACACATTATCAGGTAAATAGAGAACCCCTCGGGTATGTTCTTCAAAGAACGTTTCGTCGGCAAATGAGTCAAGTGTTCCAAACATGGTCCCACCCGCCATATGATGTCCATAAATAAGAGAGTAAGAATCTGTAAAATCCCTTGCATTACGACAGTCCAAAAATATGCTTCCCGAAAGCGAAAAATCACCTCGAACGTCAGTATTAAGATACTTGAAGTTATCTGCTCCTTGCACCACTGGGTAATCAATGCTCGTATCATCTATCGTTAACCATGCACATACGTCAGGGTTGATTTTCATCAGCTCAGCCAAGCTCTCGGTGTTATCGAGAGTCGGTTTATATTTAAGTAAATCATCATCGATATTGGCACCATCGTAGATACGCCAGGTATCCCACAAGGCATAACAGGCAAAAAGTAACACCAAAATAAGAAAGATCGCCGTCAGAGCCGTAAGAGCACAATTTGTACCTCGCGCGATCTTACCCGCAACTCGTAGACAAGTCATACGGGTTGCGGATTCGGTTTTTCTGTTCTCAGCGCCTTTGAGCATTGATACTCTCCCACACCACGATGAGCTATGCTACTTCCGCGAACGGCGCCTGCCGGTTGCAAGGAGCGCAACAAGGCCGATGACGACCACGGCGCCCATCAGGATGTAGGGACCGGTTTCAATCAGAATGCCGGTGGGAACGATTCCCTCTTTATGGTTGGTGAAAACCACCTCGTGGAACGAGTCGTCCATTGTCTTTTCGCCCGTGGTGTCACCTTGTAAAGAAGCTGTTCCGTCGACGGTATTGGCGGTCGTATATCCATCAGAGCTATAGCTCTCCTCCGTGATGGCGTAATGCGTGCCCCCCGTCAACCCCTTGATGGTGATCGACTGATCGTCCTTGAGATAGTACGTCGCGGTAACGGTGCCATCATCGCCGACAGTCAGCTTATCCCCGTTTCTAGAGTCGTTATCCGCAGAGGGGCAAGCGACATCGTACTTGGTGCCCGCAACAGCGTTAGTAATAGAGACGGTGAACTTAAAGTACTTGTTCCTGTCGCCCTGGTTACCCTCTACCTGCTTCCCAAGGGTCAGATTGTGCGTAGCGTACGTGTTGGTGAAGCCATCTGCCTTCTTGCTGGAATCGTCACTCGGATGCAGGGCGCAGCTCGTAACCTCAAGTTCAGTCTCCGAGCCTGCTGCATACGCCACGTGTACATCGAGCGTTCGGGTGGTATTCGTGTCGTTTGTAATTCCATCCTGGGAAGTCGCTGTCTCGGTAATAACATAACGATAGATACCCGGCTTATTAAAGGTGACCCCTTGTAAGTTAACGGTCACAGACTTCGTGGCGTACTTTTGGGTCGAATCTTCCGTATTGCTTGGAGTGCCAGGGGTCGTGGAATCACTAGTTGTGAAAGACGCATCACTGACAGCAATCAAATTTGGGGTAACTCCAGCGTAAATCGCGGGACTGCCGCCAGAAGCCTCCTGCGCCGCTCCAGCCTTAATGGCAAATCCAAACGTAACGTTTGGTACGTTTGCGTCGGCGTCCATCACCAAGTACTTGTTGAATGTCGTCGTGCCTCCGCTTACTGGCGTGTTAGCTGCAAACGCCGGAGTGGCCACACTCGCGCACATCGCAAAGGCAGCAACAATCACTGCAAACACAGTAAAAACCTGCCTTAAGACCTTCTCCTTCATCTTTGTTCCCTTTCGTCTCCTAGAACATTTTTCCTACCAATGCTCATCCTTGTAGACTTAAAGCCCACGCCTACGCAGAATGGAAATTACTTTGCCATCGAGATCCTCTATTTCAACCGGCCCGTACACTCGGCTGTCCGTGCCTTGAGTCCTAAAATCGCACAGCAGAAAGACCGATCCCTCAGGAACCTTACAGGGAAGTTCTATTCCCCCATCCACCGCCTCGGTAGGGTAGAAGATCTCCTCTTCCTGGACGCTTCCGTTGATCTTGAGCTGACCTTCTTTGTCCACGTCCACCCCATCCCCTCCTTGCGCGACTATCCTAGCGGTATAACGGCGTCCATCTTGCTGAAATGTCACCACATCACCTATCTGATAGTCTTGCGGAAGCCGGTAGAACACCATGAGATCGCCATCGCGAATGCGCGGATACATATCCTCGCCCTCTTTTACAGCAACACCAAAGACAACCCCTAAGAGCACGAATGCCACTAAAGCTATGACTGCAAGCTTAATAAGAAGCGTTCTTATGTCTTCCCAATCACGACGATTTCTCTCATCAAGAGCTTGTATCGTTCCTTCTTTCTCGATCGCGTTTCGAATGTGCGCACCCATTGGGCTATGCAGCAAAATGGCCCCCTCCTCTGCTACCTCGTCTCGTAATACGAATCAGTGCAATTCCAGAAACCACCACAATCGCCGCAGCAAGAACCCAGGGCCAAGAATCAATACTGATTCCTGTTGCAGGCACGTCATCTCGACTATTCTCAAATGTGATTTCGATCGTTTTATCGCCCGACAGCGTAGCAGTTGTCTGATAAGTATTCTGCTGTACGTTGTCGCCCACGGTGACCGTCGTAGTGTAACCGTCCTCTTTGGCATTGGACTCCTCGACCGTGCAGACGCTGCTCACAGGCAGGCCGTAGATGATGATGGTCCCGGCGTCCTTTAACTGGAAGCTTTCCCGCCCGTTCTCATCAAGATTCAGTGTTCTTTCGATGCCATTGATTGTGCAGGGATATGAGCCGGTTAGCGGAGAACCGCTCGAATCCGTAACCGCAATATTGAAGTTAAAGTCCTTGTCCTTATCCCCCATGGCACCCGAAACCTTCTTGGTAATCTTGATGCCGGCGTAGCGGTTGACGAATTTCGCTTGATCGGTATTCGCTGAGCTATCGGGGTTTTCGCTGTTGTCATAGGTGGGAACGGCGCTCAGCAGACCCGTCTCATCATCTCGCGTCACCTCAACCGTCACCTTTGTGGTATGGGTGTCGTACCAGACATCACCGTTGTTCGTGCTCTGTCCGTCGGTCCCCTCTGGACGCTGCTCAGTGATCTTGAAGGTGTACGTCCCCTCCGTCTTGAACCGGATGTCACCGAACTCGAAATTCGCACTCTCACTGGTTCCGTTACCAGACACCGTGACGCTCGTCTGCTCGGGCATCACGATATTTCCGGCACCAATGGCGCTCGACGTCGTCTCGTTTCCAGAAGTCAGCTCGAACGTAAAGGAATCGTCTGCGGTGATGTTCTTGCCCCGCAGAATCTTCTCACCTTCCAGCTGCAGAACCGTGCTGCCATCGAAATCGTTGGTGCATGTCACCTCCACGGCACTGTCCTCGGTTGTGTTGTGCTGAATCGTGCCCGTCGCGGAGCAGTCTCCATTATCCACGGTTGAGCCAGTATCACCGTTTACCGCAATGCTGGGATCATAGCCAGCTGGAACGTTTAGTTCCTTCACCGTATAACTCGCTCCCGTTGGCAATCCGAGGATGGTCAGGCTCTCCCCGGCCTTAAGGCTTAGTGTAGTCTCGCCATTTTCGTCGAATGTAATAGTCGACCTAGTCGAACCCTTTAGAGTTTCGTATTGGCCCGTAAGCGGCGCATTACCCTTATTCAAGGTCACATCAAACGTGAAGTCCTGGTCCTGAGACGCTCCCTCACCAGTCACTTGCTTGCTGATCTTCAGATTACCGGTCCTATCGTTCGCGACCTTCACCGTCACCGTTCCGGAAAATAAGTTGGTGATATCTCGATCACCGAGGTACATCTTTAGAGTGCTGTCTGCATCATCCTTTTTGTAATCCTGCCTGATGAGCAGCTTTGACCAGCCCACATCCGTGGACAGCGTCAGGTCATCCGGCGTCGACCCCCCCGTCGAATCCTGGAGGCCGTAATCCAGCATCTTGTTCGAGTTGGCATACTTCAGGTGCAGCACGCCGCCACTTGAGGAGTCCCAATTGATACCGGTGCCATCAACGCCGAAGCTACCATCTTCGCTATAGCCTTTGTATTGGACCGAGGTCGCAAGGGCTGCCTTGATGTCGCGGAGGGTTACGTCCACACGGTCGTCTGCCGCAAACTGGACCATGCTCCTTGCCACGGAGCCGACGCCGCGCAGAACGGTCACCCCATCGTCAGCTTCTCCGGCATCGGCGTATACGCCGGTGTTATCAACCACGACGTGCACGGGATCCGTCTTCTTGCTGTAGCCCGTCGGCGCGGAGGTTTCGACAAGCCAATATTCCCCGTTCTCAAGCACGGCGCCGGTCCCGACATTGTCGGGGAACACCGCCGCACCCTCCAGGCTGATTGGCGTGGAGACGGTTCCGGTTGTGATCACAGCCGGGCTGGCATCCTCATTGGGAGTTACCTCGCCATCGGGTCCTACGGTAACCTCGCTCGCCTTGTACAGCGAGAACTGGACGTCATCGACCGGGCTCTTTTCATCATCGACCTTCTGGACGAGCAGACGGTTCTTCATGTTGGTGATGTAGAGCTCCATCGAAAACGTTCGACTCAAACCGCCGTCATTTAAAGAGACATCAGGATCGATACGGAAAGTATCGCTCTCACTCGCCGCCGAAAGAGACAGCGCCGTCGTGTAATAGTAGGCGATGGCGTACTGTGCCTCATCTATATTCTTGCAGATATGGTAATACTTCTGGATATTCCCGGGGAGATTGTCCAACTCCACCTGATAGGCACCGCTGCTGGAAAGCTGGAAGGTGTAGTTCTCCTTCTTCGCCACGCTTAGGATGGTGTCCCAATTGTTACTACTCTCCACCGTCCATCCGCCAATGGGGTCTCCTGAAACCGGGTACCACTTCCCATCGTCCCCCTTCTTGAAGATCACGGCAAACATGATCGGATCCTCGTCTGCGCCGCTTCCCACAAGATTAACGATATCCCCCGACGAACCGCTTCCCGTCACATCGTTCGGGTCATCTAAAATCTTGATTTTATTTCCCGTCGTAGCGGTCACCTTGGGCATGGCGTACGCGCCCTCGCTCCAGATGGCCTCGTCGCTGGAAAGAAGCATCACCTCGTCCGAATTATTGGGCGAAACGTAGAAATAAAGCCCTACCGCCCCGCAGGTCCGATACCCGGCCGGCGTCTCAGTCTCCACCAGAACAAGGTTGTTACCGTCATCGTCCTTGGAATCCCTGTAGAGGTCGTACAGCTCTCCGATCGTAATGGGCCTCGTATCGCCGTTGTTCTCCTCCTTGATAAAGGTGAACTTGCCCGAATTGTCCGTAGTGCCCACCGCGACCGGAGTCGCAGCATCCCCTTTTTCCTGATAGTCGTCCGCCGCATACAGTGAGAACTCTGCTCCGTAAACGGGGTTTCCCACCTGGTCGACCTTGATCACGCCGCTCTCAGGGATGGTGACCAGGTTGTACTTGAGGGACATATTGGAGTCGTAGTTACCACGCTCCAGATAGAAGAAGTCAAGGGTGTGGTAGGTGTTGTCGGTATCAAGCCCCAGGAGCTCACCTAGCGTCTTATTCTGTTTCTGGCCGTTGATCGTTATCTCGCCCGTTGAGAAGTCGATTTTGATGGACGCGGCGTCGTGAATGCCGCCCAGGTCGCCGACGAGAACCCCGTCGATGTAGATCCACACGTCATCGTCTCCGGAGAACTCATAGGTGACCGGCTTGCCACCGCTGTTAAGATCGGCCGTATGCCCGCCATACTGCTGGATGAAGCGGGTTGACATGTGCATCCCGAACCAGTGGTTGATGCTTGCCCAATCCGACTTGTCGGTATTCATAAGAGTATACGTATTACCTTTATGCGTTGCCTCCTTCGCATCGGCAGTCGCCTCGTTGAAGGGGAAGAACTGGCCCACCGGCGAAGAGCCCCCGGGAATGACCCCAGGGTTGTCATACAAAGTAAATGAGTTGGCGTCGCTGTAGTAGACGGCGTAGTTCTGCTGGCTGTCGTAATAGTAATAGCCGTCGTCGTCCACCTGCAGCAGACCCTGCACGTCTTGGTACGAAGCTTTGCCCTCGTGGGTTATGCCCGGATCAAAGAGATAGTTCAGCGACTCATTATTCCCATTGTCGAGCGCGGGATAGCCGTCCACCAGACCGTTGATGACTAAACCCGTATTGGGGTTTTTATTTCCCGTCCATTTGTTGATGTTTTTCCAGCTATTCGATAAACCGTTCCTGAAAAACTTCAGAGTATGGTCTTTGTTGATGCCCAGATCCTCTATGCCACTAGGGTCTGAATTATCAGAGGCATCCTGGCTCGTGAGCCAATAATCGAAGAGGTTGATGGTGGTGCCGTTGGGCGAAACTCCGTTGACTATGTGATCGGAGTAGGGAGGCTCCCCAGAAGGCATTGTCAAGTTGTAGCTTTCCGCGCCGCCAACCTGAACGGTCACAGCAAGGGGTGAGGCATCGTTTGCTAATATATAGCCTGCGTCGTTTAAAGATGCAGTGATTTGGTAATCACCCTGAAGCGACCCCCCCCCTCTGATACAGAAGACAAATCCCATGTGATATCCAATATCTTCTTTTCGCCATCAGCCATGGTAGCGGTCACCTGGCTTGGCAGCAAATCCTTTAGAGTGTCACAAATAGTTGGATCACTTTCGCTTACTACCGAAAGACCCACACTCCATACACCATCGTTTTCGCTCAATGCTTGCTGATCATCCACCCATTCCCACGAAACCACACTGTGAGAAACGTCGGCATTATCAAAAGCAACACCATCAGAACCATTGGCTACATTGCTATCTGTATCTGATAGCGAGCTATCAGTCTTTGTAGAGTATCCACACGACTCATCATGCACATGCTTACAAGACCCTTCGATCCCTTCTTGATATCCACACGACTCATCATGTTGATGAGAGCAGACCTCGCTGGAAGTAGCATTCGAAGAAGAATCTCCGTAAGCCCAAGCAGGAACAAAGCTTATACACAAAGAAACAGCAAGAATAATGCTTAATAGTGCCGAAGTAAGCTCTTTTATCTTCATGTTTATCCTCCTGGGCAATAAAATCATCCATAAAAACAGTGCTTTAACTTTTCTCCCTCCAGATACATTGTTCGAAGTTTGTACCCAAACAGAGATTTCGCTCTAACATCCAACATCCTCTATTTCGAAGGCAACTTGTTTCCGTGCATGCATACACTGCAAAAAAAGCACCAACGACCCCTCATTTGAGAGGATGTTTATTTTGTTTCAGTAATAGCAGAGTCTAATGCTTACTATACAAATAACCAGTACAATAGCACAATTGATCCAAATAATTGTTTTTTTTGGAACGTTCTTTTTCAGATACATCCCATCATTCATCGATGGTTATTATTTTCCAAAATAACCATACTCATTAAAAAATCTGTGCGCATCGAAGCCATAAACAGTACCAAACTCAAATACCTCTCCGCAGGTTCTGAGTCTTTGCATCTTGGAGCGACATTAATTCTGCCAAAGTGCTGAAACATGCATTTATAAGTTGCCCTAGACATTAAAAAATAGAAAAAAGCTACCCTCCTACATTAGTATACTTGATAGATGTGAAAAACGTGGATCAGTTTAAATTCAAACAGTACGTTTTTGTATCATGACCGAAGACAAACAAAAAAGACTGTACTTACTTCTATAATGCGCGGAGAGAAGTTTTTTTATTTTTGTGACGTAAAAACAAAATTGCACCAATAGTGAGGGGAGCATACACCATCAAACAAAGAATAATCGCGCGATAATATTGCGAATCCCAAACGCTTGAGACAACTTGGTCCTGATTTATTTCCCGAGCTTCTTCAAGAGGAATACCTTCACCTCGTACTAACAAACGGTGCGAGTTTACCCCATACGGATAGCAGGTAAGCAGAGTCACATACTCCTTATCGTCAACAATCTGCAAAAGAGACGAATCGGGAGGTTCAACGATGTCGATTTGGTTTACTTTGTAAGCAAGCGTTCTATCAAGAACACTAATGTAGAATACATCACCGATTTCAAGCTGGGACACATCCGTAAACATCCGAGCATGCGTCATGCCCGTATGACCCGTTAAAACCGCATGTGTCCCCTTTTCTCCTGTAGGAAACGAGGTATTGGACATATGTCCTATGCCCTTTTCGAGGGTTTCCGCTGAGGTACCGTGATAGATAGGAAGGTTGACATCAATCTTCGGTATTGAAATATGCCCAATAATGCCATCGCCCGCCATGTTCATGATCGAATCATAAGGCTCAACACTTTCGCCGGTCTGAGTAGGATCAAAAGGATCAGTAAGAATAACACTTGCTATCCTTAATGATTCGTTGTATTCGTTTGCAAGTTCAAATTGCCGATTAATTTCATCGTTGGTCATGGACGATGCTGACTCATCATAGCTCGCCACCACCTGAGAAGAAGATTGGTCGTAGAGCCAATTGCCCACCATGGGATACGCGATCAAGCAGAGCCCTATAAGAAGTAAAGCTACAACAGGGAGCATGGTACGCAATTTTCGATTGCGCTTAATGCGAGCATAGCTATCCATACCCCTTTTCCCAAAAGGCTTAAGGGGACGAGAAAGATTCTCTTCCTCCGTCCCCTTACTCAAATAAGGTGTTGGTGTCGTCGCGATACTTTGCTCCCTAATGAGAATTCGATATGTTTTTGCGACGGCGAGAAGTCAAGTACACGACAGCCGCGCATACCAAGCCAATGCCCGCCGCGATAAAAATGAACGTACCTACATCGCCGGTTTTAGGAAGGAAGCCGAAGAGCAGCTTCTGGTTCTCCACAGTCAGCTGGACAAGGCCGGCCTTATCGTTACCGGAGGCGGCAATGGTTGCACTGACGTTGTTCACATATGCCACGGGCTTCTGGATTGCCTCAGTGGAATCGCCCGAACCTTTGGCAATCTCGATCTTGATGGGCTCTTGCAGCTTGCCGTAGCCATCGGGAGCACTGATCTCCTTGAGGTAGTACGTGCCCTCGGCGAGTCCCTTGATGATGAGGGTACCATCCGACGTTGTTTCAATCTGAGCAACGTCCATCGCGGTCGTGCTGGAGCTCGAATCGACCCAATACGTACCATTGCCGCCACTAACCGTGACCGCGGTCTTGCAGTCTTGGTCGGTATACAGGCTGAACTGCGCATTTTCATCTGGATACTCTGTAGCGCCCTCGAACGTCTTGGTCAGGTCGATGCCGTAGGTATACACGGTGGCAGCGTCAGAAGCTTCTGAAACAGCACCGCCAACATACGCATAGGTAAAATTGGCAGTATTCGTAATGGCTGTTGCTAGAGTGGCATTTTGATTGATGTATGCATTATAGGAAATGGTAAGAATGCACTCTTCAGCATTGTCAAAAGCATCAAGGCCTTCATTTATCAACTCAAACGATATGCTGCCATTGCTCGAATTTAATTGATATTCATCTGTCTGGAGAGTCACTTCTCCGTTAGTAGAAACACTTACACTACCATCAACAACATCCAACCCATCTGGAATAACGTCTTCGATTTTAAAGCTACTGAAGTTTTTTGCTTCTTTTGGAATTGTGACTGCAATTTGGTAATTGAGAGAAGTACCCGAATTAGCACTCATACTCTCAGTGCCATTCACAGTCTTGCTAATCGAAAGCATGTTTGCGGTCTGAACCTTGGGATATACATGAATAGCGGTGTTCCAGCCTCCATCCGCAGGCATGGGAGCAGACACGAAAAACGGTGCCACTTCCGTGGTGACACCCTCAGGCATCGACTTGCCGACGAAGAGATAGAGTCCAGAGAGCGTGTCAGAGGTGGACGCTGACCCATTCACATCCGTTGTCAAATCAGTCCAGCTACCAGAATCTCCCTTGCCCTTGAGATCGGACGAGGTGACGTTGCTCAGTAGGCCGGATAACTCATTCGCGTCAAACAGATAGTATTTGACATCTGTGCCATTGCTGATCGTGACCTCGGTCTTCCCACCTGTGGACCACCCGAAGATGGCCGCGGCACTTTCACTCACCGCGTACTTCAGAGAGGTCAAACCGTTCGTGGTGCACTGAACTAGCTCGCCGACCTTGTAGTAGCTGAGAGTCGCACCATTAATTGCGGTACCTAAGCTTGCCGTATCAGATATTTCCTCACCAGAACCCTCTGCGTCAGGTGAATTATTGTTATTATTGAACACATGCACCGTCACCTGGGACGCTGCGTTGACAACCTCAACTCCTGGCGTGGTTTCCGCATAGGCTATCGACGTTGTCGAAAACGCAAGGATCACAGCAAGCATACCCATAAAGACATGCTTTAACCCGGCTTTACTTATCATTTCGCTCCCTTTCTTTTTTCTAATAATCTAGGAGTAAACCTTTGATTTTCCGATCAGCATTTCAATGCCGAATATTATTTCGATCGAGTCAGATTCATTAGAGATACCTTAATAGGGTTTTCAACAACACGCACTGGACTCTGTCATTTCGCAGACCTCCTTTCGGAAATCTTACGCAATCGCCCCTCATCAGAACGCAGAACGAATATCACGACTGCCGCAGCAATAAGAGCTCCGCCTAAGACTAGCGGCATATACACCCCGCCAAGAAACCCAGTGTAGGGAAGTTCCACCACGCCATTATTCTTAATGGTATAGGTGACCTCATACACCGTATCGCCGTTCTCGTCCCGCTGAGGAACAGCTACCGCGACAGGTTCCTTCAAGGGTGCATACCCTTCAGGCCACGCGGTCTCTTGCAGCAGGTACACGTATTGCTCACTCGCGTAAAGGTCATAGAAAACCGCCTTGCCCTCGGCGTCAGACGTCGCCGCTGGGGCGGTGCCAGCCGAGGAGTCCACCACGTACTGCTCGGGAGTGCCATCACCGTCTAGGTCATACAGCACGACGTCAGCGTCAGCCGAAGTTGAATCATCCTTCTTTACTAAACGCGTAAGTGCAAACGAACAGTCCTTAACTGGGTTGTCTTGCCAATCCACCTTTTCAACTGAAAGTTGAGCATATTTGAGATAGACATCAATCTTGGAGCCGTCCTGCACAACTTGGACGTCATTAGTAGGGTTATGCCCGTCGTACACAGCGCCGTCGTTGAACGCCAGGGCCTCGTCTTGTGCAAGATTAGACGTACGCGCAGATCCTGTGTCATCAGACGATGCTGGGCCGCCCACCGTAAACGTCTTTCCCTCATCATCCGTATCGCTCTTAAGCGTAATGGTCATGCCCTTATAGCGCTCAAACAGCTTGCCTTCATTTGTGGATGCCTCAGCCCCGCTGTAGCCGTCAACCATGTAGGTCGTGTTCACCAGCGAGTCGTAGAGGCCCACAAGCTGATCCTTACGAATGGACTCACCTGTCGCCGCAGGGATCTCCGAGAACGTCACCGTCTTGCCCGTCTCGTAAGAACCCTCATGCATGAGGTGGTAGGTGATGGTGTATCTCTGCGACCCGTCGCTGGGAACATAGTAGAAATACACATTGTTAGATCCCTCATCGGTAGAGAGCGCAAGATCTTGTTCGGTGTCGCGGTAGACCGTGTAGCCGCTCAACTCAGGGGCCTTAACCGAAACAGTGACATCAGCAGAGTCACTCAGCGTATAGGTATGGTCCTCCTTAGACAGAACGAAAGACTCATCCTCTGCGGGCGGGTCAGTACGATCGTAGGTGTCCTCGAAGGACTCGAGCGACCCGTTCGCCACAGCGAGCGACAGATTGATCGTGTACACGTGGTACTGAACCTGGTCGGTCTCCTCGTAGATGAAGTAGGCGAAATAGGAGTAGGTCCCGTTACCGTTATCCACGCGGTAGCTGCCCGAGAGGCCATCGAGCGACACGGTCTTGGAGCCGTCCGATTCGGTTACCGTGACCGTCGGGGTGGCATCGGTGACGCTCACCCGGCGCTCCGCGGCGTCGGGGAGCCAGACCTTCGACTGGTTGTCGATGTAGGACTCCTGCGCCTGCACGGTCTGCACCGCACCATTGGACACGCTTTCTGACCCGCTGTCGAGCATATAGTATTCGGTTTCGACACCCCCGACAGAGAGCGTGATCTTCTCAAGGGAGTTCAGGTCCTTGCCTCTGAAACCGCTCACGCCTTGTGCATCGGCGACGCGCACCAGGTGCATCGTGGTGAGTTCCACATTGCCCTGAGGCACCCAGGCCGCACGGGCGACCTTCGTGGCGCTCACTGTCGAGGCTTTGTGCTCGAAGCTCAGGCGGTACCCGATCTGATCCGCGTAGTAGAACAGCCTGCCGTCCTCATCCGCGTGAAGCAGGAAGGCGTCGTCGACCTCATCGAGGTACACATACCCCTCGTGATAGGCGTCGATGCTCACCGTACCGCCCGCGAGCTCGTCCTCGAGGTAGACCTTAGTCGAATCATCGAACTCCCCGTCGGCGAACTCATACCACCCCGCGAAGGAGTACCCGTTGCGCACGGGATCAATCGGCTCGTCAAGGGCGTCGCCGAGCCACTTGTTGATGTTCACGTACTTGCGGTGGCTGTTGGTCTCGTCGGCGCCGCCGTTGCCTATATAGCAGTAATACTGGCCCGTGAACGACGTCTCGGACGACACGTGGGAAGCTTCCTGAAGCTCGCTCAGCGTGAGCCCGTCCTTGACGCACCAGTGATTGATATCCTCGTTCCACTCCATGACCTCGCTAAGCGTGGTCTCGTAGAGCGTATCGATGTAGAGGCGGTCTGTGCTCTGCGTCTGCACGTACCAGCTGAGCGTGGTGGTGTCCGCGTCCGCCTCCGCCGCCTGGTGCCGGTAGGCGAGGAACACGTTTGCCTTCTCCTCCAACCCCTCCGAGACGGGGATGGTGTCCGTCACCAGGGTGTACGAAATCGCGGAGTTGCCCTCGTCCTGCCATGTGCCGCCGTTGAGGACATAGGACACCGTGTGGCGCGGCGTGCTCCACTCGGCGTACAGGGCGATGTTGCCGCCGACCGAGAGCAGGCTCGATTCGTCGGACCAGTCGGCCTTGATGCTCAGCTTCTGGTTGAGGGCCCATCCTCTGAAGTAGCGCTGGCTCTCGCCCGTCTCTGGGATAGGGTACTCAAGGCGCCCGCTTTCGGCACCCGTGAGGCTGGCCATGAAGTCGTCGTCCCCGAGCGGGGCAAGCGATGCTCCGTAGCGCAGCGTCACCGAGCCGTTCTGCCCGCACATCCAACCGAGCTGCGCGAGCGTCTTGTCCTCGTAGACATAGTCCCAAGCCGTTTCGGGAAGGAGATATTCCTTAGACAGGTTGTGGAGCGTGAGCGTGTAGGTGTCACGGCTGTAGAAGAAGTAGATGTTCTTCTCGGAATCATTCACGGGCCGACCGCCATCGCCGCTAGTTTTCTCGTATACCTTGCCAGCACTCGTGAAGCCCTTGAGCGAGGGCTGGTTCTGCCCAGACTGCCCGTATGTGGAAAGCTGCGTGGACGACTGCTGGGTAAATACATACACCTTGTCGCCATATGAGACAAGCTGCCCCTCCTCATAGACACCGTCGTTCGCTGCTTCGGCATGGAAGTCCACAACCCCCGTTGAGTTCGGTGTTACAGACGTATCCAGTACCTCGTACAGGAAGTAGTACTGATAGGCGGTCATATTGTCGTTGTGTTCTTCGTCGTTATTCCAATATGCAACCATCGTATGTGCAACTGTCGAGCCCTGCTCGTCGCCTTCGAGCGCACGATAGCCCCTGCCATCCGAGGTTAGCAGCACCTTCTCGTCCATGGTGCCGTAGACGTTCAGGATGTTGTGTTGGTCGCTTCCTTTGGTGATCACGTCGCGATAGTAGCTGCCGCTCGCCGGGCTGTCACTGACATAGCGCTTCCATGCAGAGGTATCACCCATCTGAACGCGATCCAACGTGGGCCAAAACTCATCGACCGACGCTTCAAACTTCGCCGTCAGCTGATAGACGATGCAGGTGTAGGGAACCCTGCCCTCGACGATCGTCTTCGTGCCGTACCGTCCGTTGGGCGACCTGTCCTCAGCGTTTGCGCTTCGGAATACCGTGGGATTCTTATTCCATCCCACCGACGAGATGCCCTCGACGGTTTCCAAGCCATCGGCAGCGTATCCCGCGATGCCGCCAGTGAGGGATTCCCACTTGCTGCCCTCAATGGAACCCGTGGTGTTAACGGATACTTCTGTTGTACTCCCGCTAAACCTTCCCAGCACGAAGTCGATCGAGTAGAGGTTGCGACTGTAGTACACGTTGATCGAGGTGGTTCCGTCGGCTCCGACGGTCACGGTAAACGTGTTGCCGAGCTGCCCGCCCGAGACGGTCTCGCCCGACTGCTCGGCAAGGCTGATGTTGCCGGGGCTCTGCTGCGTGCGCTGCTCGTTGTACGAGAAGAACTGGGCATATTCGGCGCTGGTGAAATGGTCGTCGTTCGGATAGGTTGCGTTGACATAGTCCTCAAGAAGACTTGACGACTGGTACAGCGTCTGCGAGCTATCGTTGCTGATCACAAGCTCGTCCCCGTCGAGCGAGACGGAGAGCTTGTCTTCCGCATTGACGCTGTCCTCAGAAACGGTGGCCTGGTACACGTTCGAGTATGATGGCGAGTCAGCGTCCTCGAGCCACAGCACCACCTGGAAGTCGACAGAAGCAGGTTTCCACTGCGCCACAGCATAAAGATCGTATGCAGGCATGATCGCGGATTCGTTGGAATAACCCTGTTCCTCAACCAGTTGCCCAGTCGTGTCATCGAGACGATACCATTTCCAACCGGAGAACGTGTATCCGGTCCGGGTAGGTTCTTCTAACTCCCCAATCGCGGCACCGTACGTCACCCGCTGGGCCTTCACCGAGGACTCGGTGGAGTCCCAGAGCGGGTAGACGAAGTACGATGCGCGGTCGTAGTAGATGTTGATGGTGAACGTGTCGGTGGTCTCATCCCACGAGACGTCGCCGCCGGAGCCCTCCTCGGGCTCGACGAGCTCCACACCGTTAAGGAGGGCGAGACGCGAACGCCCGCTCACCTTGAAGCCCTCGTAGGACTTCTCTGCAATCTTTATCAGGTCACCGTAACTCGCTTCGGTAGAAACGCCTGAATCAGCATTAACCTTCTCGTAGTCCGTGCGACCTGGATTCTGCTGGTAGTAATTGACTATGTAGTTGACCGTCTGAGGCTCATAGGCAACCACGATAGAGAGGTAGCTCGTTTGACCTGCACTCTCGCCGAAAACCTGCTCAACATTCAGCTTCGCCGTCCAGGTCTCACCATCAGAACTCGGTCCCTCGAAGTCGACCCCATCGACCTTCGTTCCTTCAACCGAGTATGCAGCCATCACATCCTTATTAAGGTTATAGTGTTCGATGGAAGAAGGAGCAGAAAACTCGACAGCAAGGGTTCCCTCAGCCCCCACGTCACCCATCTGTTTGACTACCGTCTGAGAAGTATCAACTGTAAGCCCCTCGCTCGTACGATAGTGTACGTTGATCACATACACAGGATCCTGCGCGAATTGCGCGGTAAAAACCGTGTTGTTCTCAAGGACTTGGTATCCTCCACCACCCTGCGTCATCTTCCAGTATGAAAATGGCTGCTTTGAATCATCACCAAAAAGAGAGCTATCACAGGCGAAGAAGCTCCTTGCGCCGTCCCCATCGCCCAATGTAAACGAATACCAGTAGGAACCAGCATTTCCGCTTCGAGTCACAATGACATTCTGATACGTATTCCCCTCATAGGTGATGCTGCTTACCGTCGTGGTGCCATCAGCAGAAAACTCGGCACCCTTCCACGGTGTTTGTGTCTCGTCACTCCAGAGCGTAGACTCGTAAGGAACTTTGATGGAGAGCTTGGTCTCGTCGTTAACGATAAACGAGACCGTGAAGTCCTGGCGCTCCCAGACGGCGGTAAGTGTCTGCGTGCCTGCATCAGGCACGGTATATTCCGACCCCCCCGGTTGAATATCAACGCTATTATCGCCGTTGCTATCCCACCCTACGAAAGAAAAACCATGACGTACTGGCGTAGCGAGTGAAAGTTGTTCACCTTTATTGAACTGCTTCGTCCAAGTATCAGATTCAGTTCCCTGTACCCACCCTTGAGCAGATAGATTGCTAATAGATCCACCAGCTAGATCGAGTGACAAATCGCACAAAGTCTCTTCGCTGGCACGGGCATTCTTTGCAGCCGTAATATAATTTTCGACTTGTTCATCAGATAGTTGATTGATTGATTGAGATTCATCGCCTGTGGAAGAGGCTGATTCTAATGCAGCAGCAATTTGACTTCCACTTAGAAGCACTACTGCTAGAAGTAACAATACTCCTAGTGCTATCTTGTATGGTGGTTTGTTATTTCCCAAATCACCGCTCCATGCCCTGCTATCTAAAATTTTGGCTATTTTACATTATTATTGCAATTACAAACTAAACTGTAACTAATTTTGTACCAATTTGTTGATTCCAAAAAACTCACCGTAATACCTGTAAGTAACGCAACAACAAACAATGCCGATAAACCAACAATCACACTTAGCACGCGAACCACTGTGCGCGTTGGAACAATATCACCAAAACCAATAGTGGTAATGGTCTGAAAGCAATACCAAACCGCATTCCCAAAATGAGAAAACGTTTCTGGCTCAAGAATACAAAACAACCCACAGCAAATAATAAGAAACGCCAGATAGACAATGAAGATTCTTTGCGCACCGACCTCTTTCATCGTTTTCCACAAAATAACAATTGACCGTATCTTTTTGGTTTTCTTAGAAGGGATGTTGGTGCTAGTAGCAGTGCCAATTTCTCCCTCGCTGCAAACGACTGAGTCACTGACCGCAGCTGCACTTGCCGATACTGCACTGTTAGTCAAACTAGGAGCGGTATCATCTGTTGTAGTACTTTTTTCGTGAGTATCATTATGAAGCACCATACCTTTTGCACCTGCTTTAACTAATCGCGAATGATATAGGTCAATCACTCACTTTTCATCTGCCGATATTCCCCTTGCCTGAAATAGATTAAAGAAGATATTACATGATGCCCAGCTTCAAATAATTCAGCTGCTTTTATCCGCAGTGATCTGCTCCACATTGCAAATTCACCTCCTGTTTTGCTGGGAATAATTAGGCAATCGAAATGAAAAACAGCTGGTGTCGTTCTCGTCCCTAAAGAAGAGAACCATAAAAACGAGCAAAAAGTAGACTTTTTGAAAGAAATATGAGAGGGTTAAAATAATTGGGAAACGCAGGCAAACCTTAGTAAACCGCATACGATGAACGATTTACTTTTGGTGACAAAACTTGACGCTATCACCGTTCATCATCAGATCGCAGCCACCTGTCAAACGTACTAATACTCACCTTAAGTTTTACCGCAGCTTCTTTGCGGTTTATCTTCCCTGCAAGATAGGCGTTTTTACTATTTCAAATATCCCTGGCTTACAAATAGCAGGACGTCCGAACCGCACGCCACGTGCCTTTGCCGCAGCTATTCCCTCAGCCTGACGTTGTCTTGTGTTTTCTCGCTCGATTTGCGCCACGTAACTCAATACCTGCAACACTAAATCAGCTATAAACACACCAGTCAGCCCGCGACACATCTCCCTTGTATCGAGTAGGGGCATATCAAGAACTACAATTGCGGCTTGTTTACCCTTTGTGATAAAACGCCATTCATTCAAGATTTCCTCATAGTTCCGTCCAAGCCTATCAATGCTTTTAATTACCACCACATCGCCAGGTTTAATCTTAGAAATTAACTTCTTATACGCTGGACGTTTAAAATCTTTGCCACTTGCTTTATCAGCAAATATGCATTTTCTTTCAACTGGAAAGCTCAACAGCGCTATCAATTGCCTATCGAGATTTTGATCCTTTGCGGATACGCGGGCATACCCATAAACAACGTTTTTCATATCAATCTCCTTTCCGTGATAGCCCACTAATATTTGTGACCTATCTTGCTTCGGAAGAAGAATAATTCCTTGCTTAAACCCCTACCCCCCTCATCAGGGGTTTGCAACCACAGGGCGCCTATTGGTTGCCTTAGTTTTCCTTAATCGCTAATCGCTGGTTGGTAGAATGAGAGGCGTCGCTACCGCAAGCTTAGGGTATCGGCAGAGCCGGCTCCCTTTAGAAAACGGGGGCAAAAAGAAAGAAAAGAGGTATCGCTTCCGTTTTTGTCGGAATAGGAATATTCCTTATGCTCGAGAAATCGGCAGAAAACTATGCTCCGTTTTTCCTACTTGTTTTTATCGCACTGGGCGTATGGAATATCGTGCACTACAGCATGTTACTCGGACGGACCAATGTGATCGAATACAACAAAAATATATCGGACGAACTGGAAATTGAAGACATCATGAACGCCCAGATTAGGGAAGAAGTGAAGGATTCCTTAATCCGAAAGCGAAAGCATGGTAAAAAGATTGGAGCAGTTTGCGGCGCCATCATGATTGCCTCTACCATCATTGGATTAATCCTCCTATTTGCACCCGTGCTAGCCTCCCCTGATCCCTCAAATTTCACGCCCGAAGGAACCTCCGCAGTGTGGTTCTGGACTGCCTGGCCGATCGGTGGCATGATCTGCGGCATCGTTGCCCTTATTTGGGAGGCCTTCGGGAAGGGGGACGACTAGCATGCTTAGCAAAGACGCCGCGCGGCTCATCTTTACCGTTAAAACACTTACAGCAAAACCAATGCGCAATATCTAGCCAAGAAACGGAAAAATGTAAAAACAATTTGACAATCAGATACAGCACTGGGACAATCTATATGTCAAAAGTATTTGACATATAGATTTAGGCGGACATGAGAAAAGGTCTTGATAAAAGCACCCGCCCACCTAATGAAAGGAGACAGACATCATGAATGCCTCGACCCATATCCTTCTTATCCTGTTTGCCATCTTTCTTCTTGTATGCTTCGGCTCCATTGCATGCATGTTCGTTTCGCTTGCCAAAAAAGGTGACGAAAGACGACAGATGATCATTGCAAAGGCTTCTACCTGGTCATTTCTTGTAGTAATGGGATCTATTGTTATCCGGATCATTATGCGTTTAGCTGGGATTTCTCAAGATGGCAATTATATTTCGGCGCTCTTCTCTACCCTCGTTGCTGGATCGGCTGTTTTCTTAGTTTCACTTATGTACTACCGAAAACGCTACGGAGGATAGAATGCAAAACCGCATAAAACAGCTCCGTAAAGAAGCCGGATACTCGCAAGAAGAGCTAGCCAAAAAATGTGTCGTGTCGCGCCAGACCATTAACGCAATAGAAAATGATAAGTACGACCCAACCCTTGCACTAGCTTTTTCTCTTGCAAAAGAACTGAAGACAACCGTGGACGAACTATTCGAACATCTGGATTAATCTCTGTCCCGAACACGACGCGGGCGGCAGAGAGCCCGCCTTCGTCTATTCTTTCAACTATTCCAACCCAGAACTGCCCGTCAAAATAGACGGTGAAAGTGGTTGATGATCCTTCTCTCCGCATGCTCCGTACCTCCTTGAGTGCATAGAAAACCAAGCCCCGCCCTTACAGGGGCTTGCCATGCGGAGAAGAGACAACCAAGGAGGCAGGTTACGGACGGCGCCGCTGGCACCGCGCCCCGACTACTCAACGGGGCAGTGTTTTTATCTCCTTAAAACATTTTAACAAAGGGTCGGCCACATCAGCGATGCAACAGTTTGTTGCTTGCATATCGAGAAGCGCTTCAGATAATTAGAGATGGAATGCTAATAGAAAGGGATCCATATGGCGCTGAAAGATATCCTTCCTGAACTACGACGAGAACGCGGACTTACCCAGGAGCAGCTCGCAAAGAAGCTCTAAAGTGCACCGTCTTATTTCTGCTTATGTAGCTAGCAATCGAGTAGCTTTCTTCAAACCTGCTGAATCTCATCAAATGCGAAATCGCCCCTTGGCGGATCAGCCGATGAGCTTGAAAAGAAGGCTCACAAGCCCCCATCCGAAGCAGAGGCCGACGAATGCGGCGACTACGGTTTTCGTGGCAAGTTTGACCCACCACAGCCTTCCGGCCTTTCGATTCCGCTCGTTTGCCACGTCGGGATCCTCACCACGCATGAACGCCTCGACGGCGCGGTAGGTGAATAGCTCGTTATCGTGCTTGATTTTCTCCACCATAGTCGCGCTCACTGCCGCAGGGATGAACAACGCAACCCCAGGCACCAGGATCACCGCCCAGATCAAATCCATGAGCGCGGTCACCAACACCCAAACGACCGCGCCGACACCGCAGGCGATCATCGCCCACCCGAGTCTGTTCATTCTTTTCGCTTCAGCTGTGATCACCGTCTTCATTTCCTCCACATCTCCTTTTATAAGCTCGTCAACACTTACTTCGAAGAGGTTGCTCAGGAGAAGAAGGCTCTGCACGTCGGGATAGGTGCGATCGGTCTCCCAGTTGGAGATCGTCTGGCGCGAGACGAAGATCGCCTCCGCCAACTGCTCCTGGGACATGCCCAGCCGAGCCCTGTGTTCCTTGACGTGCTTGCCTAGCTCCATGAGCTCTCCCTTCTGGTTGGAAATGTGATGGATTGCAAAAAACTTTACCACCCAATTGCTTTGACATTGGCCCAAAGGCTGGGAAATCGGCTTGCCAAAAGTCTTTTACAACGCCTGTGATCAGGTGCTTTTCATAACCTTACTAGAACGTGTAAGCTGGATCGGTTTCCGCAGAACTAACAAATCTCCCAACGATAAATCGAACATTCGTTCTGTTACAATAAAGAAAAACGCCAAACTAGTAAGGAGGTTGCCATGGCGTACGACTTCAAGAAGGAATTCAAGGATCTCTACGTCCCGAAGGCAAAGCCAGAGCTCGTCGAAGTGCCCGTCATGACATTCGCCGCTGTGGCAGGGTCGGGAGATCCGAACAAGGAGGGCGGCGACTATAAGCAGGCGCTTGAGCTTCTGTACGCTTTCTCCTATACGGTAAAAATGTCAAAAATGGGAGATTGGCACCCGAAAGGATATTTCGATTTCGTGGTGCCCCCGCTCGAGGGTCTTTGGTGGAACGGATCATACGCTTTCGATGGAACGGGCGTGTCCGACAAGGGTGCGCTGTCGTGGGTATCCCTCATTCGCCAGCCGGATTTCGTGACCCCCGAAGTATTCGAATACACCTGTTCGCTCATCATCAGCAAGAAACCCGAACTCGCGTCTGCCATCGAACGAGGCGACCTGCACCTCGTCCGCTTCTCCGAGGGGGCGTGCGCCCAGATCATGCACAAAGGCCCCTACGACGACGAGCCCGCCACGATCGCGAAGCTCGCGGACTTCGTCGGAGCGCAAGGACTCAGCCTCGATATCGGAACCGCAAGCATGTCTACCCCACAGGAAGTCCTCGGTATGCTCGACTGCAACGGGACCGTCCCGTCTATCCGTCTCCATCACGAGATCTACCTCGGAGATCCCCGTCGGACGAAGCCTGAAAACCTCAAGACAGTCATCAGACACCCCGTCGCATAGGAGAGAAAAGATGAATTTTAAGAGGATAGACTCGCGCTTGCTTGCTCACCCCGGAGCAAGCAAGGCTTTCCACGAGAAGTGGGGTTGGATGGTCTACTGGGTGGGCGGCAGGCAGTTCGCCTGCGAGTTCGAGGCGAAGCCCAACGCGAAAGAGCCCTACGCGAGGCGCCACCTGCTCTCACTCAAATGCGATCCCGGCCGAATCCTCGAGCTCCGCGCGGAACACCCCGACGCTATCCTTCCGGGCTACTACTCGGACGGCCGCACATAGATATCGATCGACCTCGATGCCGACCTGCCCGAGAACCTCGTGCTCGACCTCTGCGACACGAGCTACAGACTTGTCTTCGAAAAGCTACCCAAGCGCGTGCAGCACGAAATAGCGGGGAACTAACAAAGTAATCTCGCCGTTCAATCATCATTAGCAAAACGATCTTTTACCTAATCGCACCAGTTGACTGAACTTATTCCGATTCCTCTAACAAAGCGCTTATATTCAGATAGCTCCAATTTCCCTATACAAGGAAAGCTACCACGACAATAAAACCAACAGTAATCGCAAATCCTCCCAGGATAAATGCCCATGCCGCTGGTCGTGCAAGGTTTATTGTCCAGCCAAATCCGAATCTTTCAGGAAGGAACAAACTCGTATCATCGGAGTTGAAGTAGAACACTCCAAGCTTCCAGTGATCATCATCATCCACGATCAAGCCTTCATCATCCTGCATTCGCTTAAATACACGTGATCCCGCCTGACCATACACAAGCGAAAGCACAATGCTGCCAATTACCACTGGCACACAAAGAACAATAATTACTACGCCAGCTTGCGCTAGTTCAATGAAGCCCGCCGAAGACAAAAGAAACAACACACCGATCCCACCACTTAATAGAATTCCTGTCGCAAGCAAAAAAATGCTTTGTGCACGAGCAAACAATCCATAGGCGACAGCAGATGTGGTAGGAGACTTGGGGTTTAAAGGACGCTTCGAGCGAAGAATCATCCAATGAGAAAACACGAAGCACGCCGCCATAAAAATCTCAAACACCACAGGAAACCCAATCCCGCTTCCAAGTGTCTTAGGCTCCCATCTATCGACATTTCCCGTAAAATCAGCGTGCATAGGCAGCATATCGGGCATATTCGGATAAAGAACCAGGCCGAGTGCAATGGTTCCAAGGATAATGGGAATGTAAAGAAGACTCCATGCAAACGGAATCGCCCTAGGGATATCCTCCTCCGCAATGATCGCGATCGTCTGATGACTCACCGCAACCCATCCCCGCTCTTTCTTGATTTCGGCAACCCTATGTCGATTCACCAACATAAGAATAAAAGAAGCCACAATAGGAATAAGGACCGCAACGGTTTCGAGAACGATACCAGCATAGAAAGTTCCCATTTCTGGCCCTTCTGATCCTTGAATAACAAACGCGCCCGCTACGGTAGCAACAACGGTCGAGGCAACAGTCAAAGAAATCATGATCACTGCATAGCGCTTCTTAAGAGCAACAAGAACAGGGTCCTTCTGCCCCGATGCCGGAACCGTAACAGCAAAGTCGCGGCATAAGGTATGGCGTAAAGGAAAGAAGGAGCCCGAATGCAAGCGTTATCGACGCAAACATACCAATCGTTACGCTGGCGATCATATGATCACACCCCTTTCTTGAACGGTTGAAGCCTCGAGACGCCATCTACACGATCTCCGTCTTCCACCTTAAGCCGATAACCTTCCTCATCTAGCCCGAGTACACCAATCTCCCGACGAGCACCAGTGATGCCGGGATCGGAAAAAACACGATCGGCCTGGAGACGCGCCTCTTCAAGAAATGCCTCTTTGGTTCCTCCTTGGGCACAATATTCAAGGGAAAGACGGTAGAGCTCGGTAGCGATTCGCTCTGCGCTGGCAGCCTTACGTTCGGCACTAGCAACCCGCTGATAGTCTGCCACAACAGCCCCAGAACGTCCGCGCATTAGCAAATATCCCTCGTCACGCAACACGGCATATGCTTTGTTCACGGTATGTAGATTGATCCCAAGGTCGCTCGCCAAAGCGCGCACGCTGGGTAGACGATCCGCCGGATGCAACTCCCCACGCGCTATAGCAGCGACAATCTGATTGCGTACCTGAAGATAGACAGGCTCGGACGATGTCTGATCTATACGAATGATCATATCCACTCCTTCTCCGCTTGCCCTACTGTCTCGATTTTAGCATATTTGTGATAGTACATATAGAACAATTAGAACAGAACTAGTCTAGTTAGGCAAATTCGAACGTTTAATGCCTGAATAATAATGAAGTAAGCGTATTGCAGATATGGAACCGAGGGGCCATTACCAATGGCCCCAAAGAGAAAACCAAAACAAATACAACTATAAAATACCGCTTTTTATCATCAAGATTTGAATCTGAAAACCCTACATAACTAAAGTTTTCGCATGATCCACCCATATCGTTTTCCAAGCTTGATCGTTATGACGAAGCAAAGAATCGCAGCGGCGGACGCCGCTGCTGTTAGAAAAAACCCTTGTCTAAATAAACTGCGCTTCTCGCTAGCGTTTCCTGCTCCCTGCTGAAACTCATCAAAGGAGCAATACCATCGCTTAATCCACCCAAAATCGCACCGACAAGCATAGCTGCGTACTCAATCACCGCATAAGCAGCCACACCATTCTCTCCATAGAGACCCATGAACAGGACATCAAGGCCAATATTTACCACTCCGGCAACGGTAGCAGAAGCAAGCCCTAAGCCTGGCCTTCCTTCAGTGCCGGCGAACAACTCAAAAACATAGGTGAGCATGAACATGGGCATAGACAGAAATACGATGCGGCCGTAGAGGACCGCCAAAGAAAAAATATCGGGTGATGCACAGAGCAATAGTACGACTTGCTCCATAGCGATAATTCCCACAATGGAGCACAACATACCTGCAGTCAAAGTGGCAGCTGCAACAAGAGAGAAAACCTTATTAGCATCCTTTATTCGTCCGGATCCAAGCAACTGTCCGACAATAGCACCGCCACCAGCTCCCATCATGACACCTAAGGTAGAAAGAACCATGACGAAAGGGGTAACGATAGCAATTGATGCCAATGCTGTTTTTCCCACCATGCTGGAGACGAACAAGCCGTCAATAGCTCCATATGCCGATCCGATAAGCATAGTAGCCATGACTGGAAGTACATAGCGCAAAAGCCCCTGATGTATTCACGTTGTTTACAATTACGATAAAAGCAAAAATGCGCGGAATCAGAATGCTTCTGTTTTGCCCGTTCTAAAGCAATAGTCTAGGTGTTTCAGCATGTTTCCCTAGGCTACAGGCTGCCCTCGATTATATTTGCCTAAAAATTGCCCATATTTGCCCACATAGAACCGTTCATGACAATAAAAAAGACCAGAACTTACGTTCTGGTCTGATGTTTATTTGGTCGCGGGGGCTGGATTTGAACCAACGACCTTCGGGTTATGAGCCCGACGAGCTACCAAGCTGCTCCACCCCGCACTATGTCGGTGCGCCCTAAGCGCAATAATTTATTTTATATAGACTCATTAATAAAGCAATAGTTACAAATGCTTATTCACAAAGCACACATAACTCTCCCAATATAGAAATCATTCAATATTCAGAAAGTTACCTTGAGACCAATATAAGACAGCTCTCTTAAATGTTAGAACAATAAGAATACTTTCGCTAAAACATAACCTATAATGCCGCAACCTGGGAAAGTAAGAATCCATGCCAGCACCATATTGCCAGCTTTGCCCCACTTTACATTACTTAATCGTTTTGACGCACCAACGCCCATAATGGCAGTCGTCTTAGTATGGGTAGTAGAAACTGGCATACCAGTACCGTTGGCCAGACCAATACAGAAGATAGCAGAAAGACAGGCTGCAAATCCTTGATACGGTTCCATCTTTACCATATCCATACCAACACTCTTAATAATTTTCTTACCGCCAATAGCAGTACCTAAGCCCATAACCCCCGCACATAAAATAACGAGCCAAAGCGGAAACTGAACATCTCCCGTTTCGGTTCCCATTCCCATGCACAGCATAATACCCATCATACTTACGGACAGAAATTTCTGACCATCCTGCGCGCCATGCATAATTGCAACACCAGCACCAGAAATAATTTGAGCCCAATGCCAGAAATTAGCCGATTTTCTACGATTGATACCACGCGCAAAAAATTCAATCAACTTAGTAAACAACCAGCCACAAAAAAAGCCCAGTATCGTAGAAATTACCAGGCCATACAAAACTTTTACCCATTCATCAGGATTTACGCCACCAATACCATTCTGCAGTGCAATTGCAGCGCCAGTAATACCCGCAATCAAGGAATGGCTTTGTGAAGTAGGGATGCCAAAAATCCAAGTGATAACACCCCAAGCTATAACAGCGACCATCGCTGCCGCTAACGCAAGCAGCGCCGCTTCATTATTTCCTCCAAAATTAGCCATAGTAAATATTGTTTTGGCTACCGCAGCACCAATAGTGGTTACCGCCAAAAGACCAATAAAGTTGCAAATTGCCGCCATGATAATAGCTGCACCAGGCGACATACTGCGCGTACCAACAACTGTCGCAATAGCATTTGGCGCATCCGTTGCACCATTGACCACCGTTGCACCAAGCGTTAGTAACAAAACTACCACCAAAACAGGGCTACCTGTAAGCGCCGTTAGAAAAGCACCAAACTCAATCACTGTTTCGTCCTTCGTATATAGTCCGAGTTAGCAGAAGATACCTGTAATAATACGAGAATACAGGCTGTTTTTTTAGCAAAGTTAAAATATTATTTTACAAATTTGCATGACATAGAATAGAAATAGCCAAATTGTTCAGTTTACTTTTGACTACATGAAACGGCGCAAACGAGCAAATGTAATTATGTACACTTGCTAGTTTGCGCAATACTTACCCTACTATTCTTTTGCGATAGTTATCTCGTCAACCAAAACCGATTGCAGGTATGTTTTATCAAGCACACAACCCAGTCCCGCAGGATGATCAGGATTGTTTAATATCAATTCACCATTGCTTAACACCAAAGGCGGAATTGCAGTATCGTGCTGAAAATATTCCGAAAAATCCGAAACATCTGCTGGCAAGTCCATTCCTGGCAGTGTGGCAAACGCTGCATGCATACGCTTAGAAACGCCCGTATCGAACATACCGCCCATCCAAGGTAATTTTTCTTGATCACGTAGCCAATTATAGAAATCAAGCGTTGGCTGAATGCCACCAAACTTCGAAATCTTAAGTGCATAGCACTCCAAATTATCGAAATCCATAGCCTCTTCCATGTCCTGTGCGGTTACGACCGATTCATCCAAGCACACAGGTGTTTTAATGTGCTCCTGCAGTTCA
This sequence comes from uncultured Eggerthella sp., assembly GCA_900556585.1. Classification (GTDB taxonomy): domain Bacteria; phylum Actinomycetota; class Coriobacteriia; order Coriobacteriales; family Eggerthellaceae; genus Anaerotardibacter. The sequence continues at coordinate 30,966 of USPD01000003.1, read as the reverse complement.
GACAAACGCGCGAATAAATTGGTATCCCCACTGCGCGGTACATACTTTGGGTTATAGGGCTCTTCAATGCAAGCTATGTTGTATTCGTCCAACTTGCACAGGGTATCCAAATTAGTTTCATCGAAAGACTGGTTCGCATCCAGCATAATAATTACATCGGGATATTTTTCACGGACCGTTGCAACACAACCCAATACCGTTTCAGGATTCACCTTCAGCTTAACGCGCGTATATCCCGCTTCAACCGCCTTATCAACTTGGTCGCACACTTCATCCGGAGTACCCAAGCCAATAACTACGCCGCCAAGAATTTTTTCTTGATTGGAACCACCAATCAATTTCGACAAAGGCTTGCCAACAATCTTGCCGTACAAATCCCAAATGGCAGGCTCTACTGCCGCTTTCGCCATAGGATATTTTGCTAATTCAGGGAATGTCGCAAACGATTTTGATACCTGCGATGGATGAAGATAGCGCTCGCCCAGCACAATCGGTGCAATGGAATCACGCACTATACGAAAATCTTCTTCGATAGTTTCTGGCAAATACCAATTAGTCTTGAATGAAACGCACTCACCTATACCAATTCTTCCCGCCCAGTCTTCAACTTCAACGAAAAACGATTCGCGATCAGTAATGGTAGTTTTTGGCGTTTTAACAGGATGAACAAAGGGCTGCTTTATGCGATAAAGCGTAATCTGCTTAATGTCTATGCGCTTATCGTAGCGCTGTTTAAGTGCCTGCCTGTCAACCTTACCTGCAACCGTGAGCGGGAATTCATCCAACACCAAAATGTGCTTTGGATGGTGTAGTTTAGACATATGATCATCCAGGTAAGCATGAATCATATGGGCAAATTCTTGCGGACAGCTTGCCGCATAAATGCCTATTTCTTCTTCGGTTAGTCCTAATGATTCGCAATCCCGAGCAATTGTTTCTGCGGAGTAATCAGCCTCTACAAATGCTACTGGCCTATAGCCCCACGTTTCATCGGCCGTACCAAACACGTAAGCATCTTTTACTCCCGGAATGGAAAGTAGCACATCGCGAATCTCAGCAGGATAGATATTTTCCCCACCAGAAATAATCAGATCTTCTGTGCGCGCGTAAACACGAAGAAGCCCATAACGGTCAACCGATGCTCTATCACCCGTTACAAAATAGCCATCCGCACTTGATGCCTTGCGCGCATTAAGATAGCCCTCAAAAATACCAGGACCAGCAACATGAAGCTGACCAATGCCATCTTCATCAGGTCGCATAATGCGCACATCATAACCAGGCAGAACCTCTAAACCACCATCAAAATTGCGTGTAACAGGAGCTGCTGCAATAAGGCTGGCAGTTTCCGTCATGCCATAACTGGCGTATACCTTAGCCTTAGCACGCAACGCTGCCTTTATTGTTTTTTTATTCAGCTCCGCCCCGCCCAAAAGAATGCAGGAATACTGGGTAATAACCTTGTCGTGATCATGCTCAAGCAAATCCGCCAGAATTTTATCCACAACTGAAATATGGGTAACGCGGAAACTTAATATGTCATTTAGGATGCGCTTTGGCTGGTATCGCTCATACACAATGAAAGCGCTCATATTCAAAAGTGACCGCACCAAAATTTGGAACCCACCTACATGACACATGGGCAGCACCATTTGCCAAACGCCCTTACCTTCAAGCGCCAAAACATCATTAGCTGCCGCGGCAGATGACATCAAACAATTCCAAGGAAGAAATGCTGCTTTTGGCGTGCCAGAAGAACCGGAAGTGAATATAACCAAGCCCGATGCATTTGCGTCAAACGCTTCAAGCTTATTTTGTGCAAACGTTTCCAATTCAACTTGAAGGCGTGTAAGCACTGAAGCATCATTGGGTAGTGTTGAAAACGAAGCGGCATCGAAGCCCGTTGCGTCAATAAGAAGGCGGTTTACTGTTTCGTTGGTAAGCACGTCCATGCCACATTCGCCCGTAGCATTTTCAAGTTCAACCAAGCGAATTTGGCGCTCTTCCGCAGAAAGACGGGGGTTTAGCAAAGCAAGTGTGTAGCCCCCATACGCTGCCGCCAACGAAAGCAAAACTAATTCTGCTCCGTTGTACATATTGCAAGCAAACGTGCCTCCCGCCTTCATTCCATGACGTTCCAATTCACGAGCAAGAGCAGCAACAGCAATATTGGCCCGACGGAAAGAATATTCAACCGAATATGTATCCCGCTGAACGCAAAAAAACAGGACATCTGGTTTGCGTTTTGCTGCTTCGGTTAGATGCTCAATCATGGTAATTCACTTCCTAAAATGGATGACCTATCACGGAAACTTAGGGAACTGCTGGAAATCAGGCTGACGCTTTTCCTTAAACGCGTCGCGGCCTTCTTTTGCTTCATCGGTCGTGTAGTACAAAAGGGTTGCATCGCCCGCAAGTTGCTGAATGCCGGCATAACCATCGGTCGCCGCATTAAACGATGCCTTCAAGAAGCGTAGCGCCGTAGGTGAAAGTGCCAGCATTTCACGTGCCCAAGAAACGCATTCTTCTTCAAGCTGATCAAAAGGAACTACTTTATTGATCATGCCCATTTCCAGCGCTTCAGCAGCAGTATACTGGCGGCATAAATACCAAATTTCACGCGCCTTCTTCTGGCCAACCATTGCCGCCAAATAAGAAGCACCATAGCCACCGTCAAAGCTGCCAACACGAGGACCTGTTTGGCCAAACTTCGCTGTTTCGGCAGCAATCGAAAGATCGCACAGGTAGTTCAATACATTGCCGCCACCAATGGCATACCCATTCACCATGGCAATAACGGGCTTGGGAACTACGCGAATAAGACGCTGCAAATCAAGAACATTCAGGCGGGGAATATTGTCTTCGCCAACATAGCCGCCGTTACCGCGCTTCTTCTGATCTCCACCAGAACAGAACGCTTGATCTTCGGGGCGTCCATCATGGTTTGCGCCGGTAAGAATAATTACTCCAATAGAAGCATCGTCACGCGCAATAGAAAACGCATCGTACATTTCGATGTTGGTTTTAGGGGTAAAGGCATTACGGCATTCAGGCCTATTAATGGTGATTTTGGCAATACCGTCATACGTTTCGTAAATAATTTCGTCGTATTCTTTGCCCTTTACCCAAGGGAACTTACTCATACAGCTTCCTTTCTAAAATTGGCTGCATACAGAGCCCTCCTAACGATGGGCTAAAAATTTCTGTACCTCTTCAAGATATAGCATTGGAGCCTCTAAGTGCACATTATGTCCCGCATTAATTACAGAAACTGATGCACCAACGCTTTCTAATTGCTGAGCCACCGCGCAACTTTTTGCATCTTTGGCGCCGTATATATACAAAATAGGGAGAGCAGGTTTTGTATTCTGCACGCCCCCTGTAACTTGCCTTACCACTTCAAGGGTATCGCCAGACAAGGGCATAGCTTGTTTTCCTGAGCCCGCCAAACAACGCACCATACAGGGTGCATCGTTCGCAGCGCGCGAAGCATGTAAACGCTTATCCCAGCCAAGTTCACGCTGGGTATCGAACAGAGGAAGTGTTTCCCAGTAATTCACAAACGCTTCCATGTCATCGGTTTGAAGTCTATCAATCCACGACTGATTACGTTGTGCCGCTTCTTGGCGGTCCTTTTCAGTGGCACAACCCACATTGCAACTTTCCAAAATCAAAGAAGCTAAAACATCGGAACTTGTTTTCAAAAGCTGCAAGGCAATACGCCCGCCCATGGAATAGCCAATCACATGAACAAGAGGCCGAAGGAGTGTTTGCGTGCTTTCGTTAGCATCACACCAAACAGGAATACAAATGTTCCGAATGAAATAGTCTACCGACTGTGCCATATCTTCATAGGTATAGCGCGCTGGATTGGATGACTTTTCTGATTGCCCATGACCAATAAAATCAAGCGCATACACACAGTACTTTGCTTTGAGCGTATTCGCTACCACATGCCAACTACTGCACGATTGCATAAAGCCATGCAATAACAGAAGGGGCGGGTTTTCAACCTTGCCCCATCGTTGGTAATGATAGATACAACTTTCATACGTAAAAGCATCCAAATGCGAAACCTCACAGCAAATATCATCTCTATTTGCTTTGTCAGCGCCCATACAATTCCCCTCGTAGTCTTTTCAGCTCTAAGCACGCACTGTGCGCTTTAATACTTTCCGTAACGCTCCTTAACACCACACAAAGGACACGGTATTTCTATCAACGAAATACCAGGAACACCCCAAGCGTTCTGTGCAGCGCTGCGGAATTCCTCGACCGACTGCACGCGCACTGCATTCACACCAAACGCTTGCGCCGCTTGGCAAAAATCAACCTGTTGAGGAGTTAGGAATAAGCGCTCAAAATAGGGGTTATCCGATTGCTGAGGCAGCATGTCAAAAATAGCGCCACCTTGATTATTTAACAGAACAATCAAGATGCTTGGTCTATGCGATCCATCTTTTTCACGCAGTATCATTTCACCTTGCAAAGCAAGAGCATTCAAATCATGAAGCAATGTTAAATCACCCGTAAGAAGTACGGTTTGTTTATATTCCTGAGCAGCGCCTAGCGCGCTAGAAACCGTACCGTCAATGCCATTCAGCCCGCGATTTGCCAACACCACCATGCGCTTGCCGCGTGTGAAATAATACGCATCAACAGCGCGAATAGCCATACTATTAGCACTAAACAACAATGACTCAGAAGGTATTTCATCAAGCAAAGCCGCTACGTAAGATCCTTCAAAAGAATCATCTTCATACAGTCCAGAAGCAAGCAAATGTTCCGTGCGTTGCCTATCAAGCATGCCCCACTTTTGAATGTTTACGGGCAAATGCTGAGATTCATCGGGTATTTCTTCGAAGTTATACGAAACCACTTCTAACATTGCCGCCACAAAATCAAGTGGATCAGCTGCAATAAACGTTGTGGTTTGCGAATTAAAGTCACGCGATTCTTGAACGTCCACCACAATTTGCACGGGACGATACACCTCTATGGTTTGTGCCACACGCTTTGAAACAGGATATCTCCCAAAACGAACAACCACATCAACATCGGGTGTTTCGTCACTTGCCAGAATGCGATCATATCCACATATTATCGCAGGATGTCCGTATGAACGCAGTTGCGAAAGCGGATCAGCCAAAAGGGGCGCATCAAAGCGTTCACTAAAAGCAAGAAGCGCTTGCACCTCGCGGTCTCTTCGTGCTTGATCATGCACCGCTTCGGCAGAAAAAGTACCTTCGCCCGCAAGTACAATAACCGTATGACAATCAAGGTAATCCGCCAGCTTTTCGGCATCTTTCACTGTCAAATTTCTATCGGGGCGAATTAAACTTGGCAACACATCGTGACCTTCAATACGTCCGTAAGAAAACAGCTGTTCCTGAGAAATATTTGGCACAAGAGGCTCATCAAAAGGAAAATTTGCATGTACAGGTGCTGCCCTATGAGTAAAGGGTGCGGCGCATACCACAATCTCGCGCGCAATTTGACGCACATAAGCAATTGATTGCTCGTCTGATGAAGCAGGAGCCATAGCAAAAAAGCGGCGGACATGATCCGAATACACTTTATCCTGATCGCACGTTTGCGGTGCGCCTAGCTTTTGAAGACGCGCTGGCCTATCCCCTGTAAGAACAATAAGTGGAACACGAGATGATTCCGCCTCCATTACAGCAGGATAGTAATTGGCCACTGCCGTACCTGAGGTACAAATCAACGCAACAGCGCGCCCGCTTGCCTTAGCAAGACCCAGCGCAAAAAATCCCGCACCACGCTCATCAATATCAAGATACAAGTTAAACGTTGCACCAAGGCGCGCATGTGCCTCAAACGCCACCATAGCTAATGGAGTTGAACGAGAGCCAGGACTAACCACAACATCTCGTACGCCTGCACGAATCAATTCATCAAAGAAGGAACCAACATACAGGCCTAATTCTTCGGATATATTCAAGATACTTACCGCCTTCCCCCACACACATCTGCGCCCTATTCAGGAGCCGTAAATGCACTAAGGATTGTTTGCAGTTTCAAATCTATTTCATCAAATTCTTCACGAGCATCGCTGCCTTCAACGATACCGCATCCAGCATAGAGCCATCCCGCTTCACCATCGAATACACCCGAGCGAATAGCTACTGAAAACTCACCATTACCTGAGCCATCAACATAACCAACGGCTCCACCGAAAAAACCTCGGTTGTACGATTCTGCTTCGCGCAAGGTCATCATAGCTTCACCAACCGGTGTTCCCGAAAGCGCCGGTGTTGGATGCAGCTGACTTGCTAGAGAAAGCAAGCTGCGACCTTCCATAACCTGAGCCGAAACGGGCGTGCAGAGATGCTGCACATGCCGCAGCACTTTAATAGATGGCTCACGTGGAATATCTACGTTATAACAGTTACGACCGAATACCCCACGCATAAATTGCACAACAAATTCATGTTCACGCCTATTTTTATCATCATGCAAAAGATCGTTTGCGCGCTTGGTGCGCTCTTCTTCATTCGCACCACACGAAGTGGTTCCTGCCAAGCACATACTTTCTACCGATGTTCCCTGCTTCCGAACAAGGAGTTCGGGTGTACAGCCACAGAAAAACACATCACCATAGCGATACATAAACACGCAACCGCGCGCATCACCATCAATTAAATTTACAAGTACATCCTTCGAAGAAAATGGCTCTTCAGTTTTCAGATAAACACGACGCGATGGAACCAACTTATCAATGCGATGGCTTCGAATTCGGCTAAGGCCAATATTCATAACCTTTTGCCAGTCATCAAATGAATCGCGCTCTAAGGCATACGCCATGCTTCTATGTGTACGCGGCTTCGCTTCGCGCACATGACGAACAAAGCGATCGATTCTGCCTTCATACACAGGACCCAAGCTGTTTACCTGCAAAAAGGTACCTGCTTCATTTTCAATTAGAACCACCTCAGGAACCATAAGGTGAACCTTAGGAAATGACGCCATCATAGCATCGGGTGAATTCGGATTTGATTCATCAAAGCGGTTAAACGAAAAGAAAACTGGCTGACAGTCAGGATCACCTTGCAAAACAATATCAGCGCCTTCCAACGACCGAATTGCAACGCAACGCCCCAGCCCCATATAGCGATTGAGCCGTTCTTTGTCGTAGTATACGAACTGGTCAGTAAATCCTTTTTGTAGTACGCAGAAAGCGTCAACAATATCAAGCTTGGAGGTAGTGGGGGCATCAGAAGTGCCGGCTATTTCAGCACCATCAGCTAAATAGATAGAAGTTCCTATCCCACCAGCATTAGATACGTCAGCACCTTCAAGGCGAACGCTATGAGAATAAATTTTAGTCATGATTGGTTTCACCTTGCTGGGTTGTTGTAATAGGCTTGTTAGCCATTACGGATAGAGCATTCGCACCTTGGCTTACCGCCGATACAGCTGCCCCTTCTTTCGCGGCAGTATTCACTGCATTACGAGCCTGCGCTTTTGCCTGATCCCATAACTCCTGAAGCTCATCCATGGACAAATCCTCAATATGTTTGCCCTGCGCCCATGCAGCACCTTCCATAAAAGCCCAGCGATCACGAAATTTCCTGCAGGTTGCCCGCAGCGCATTTTCGGGATCAATCTTTACCTTGCGTGCCACATTAACAAGCGTGAATAGCACATCGCCAAATTCAAGTTCCATAGCATGAGCATCCTGTTCCTTACAGGCCTGCTTGAATTCTGCTATTTCTTCTTCAACCTTATCCCACACATCATCAACCGTGTCCCACTCAAAACCAGCAGACACCGCCTTACGTGATATTTTGCTTGCTTGCATAAGAGCAGGAAAACTCACGGGTACGCTATCAAGCAACCCCTCAGGCCTTGCATCCGCAGATTCTTCTGATGCATTACGCTCAGACAGTTTGACGTTATCCCAAATGTCTAGCACTTCGCCTGAAGTTGAAGCATCCACATTGCTAAATACGTGGGGGTGGCGACGAATCATTTTTTCATTTACGTCATTGCACACATCTGCCACGTCAAATTCACCCGCGTCAGCAGCAATTTGACTTTGCAGCACTACCTGTAACAAAACATCGCCCAACTCTTCTCGCAGATGAGCAATATCATGCTGTTCTATTGCGTCAACTGCCTCATAGGCTTCTTCAATCATGTTGTGTGCAATAGAATCGTGCGTTTGTTCACGATCCCAAGGACATCCATCGGGGGCGCGCAACGCAGCAATTGTGTCCGCAAATGCAGAAAACGCTTCGCCAGCGTTTGGGCAAGGCTGCCCCTGCTTGCGAAGCGATTCTTCTGATAAATCTTGAGCAGTTTGAGTGGTGCTAGGTGCTGTTTCTTCGCTTTCTAGCGGATTCATAACTCCTCCTAGATTGAATACATTGCTTGAAATACTTCCTCACGTTGAATAATTACTTGAACGCCCAGTTTTTCTCCAACAGCAGTTAATGCTTCCTGGACTTCATTAAACCCTGCGATTTCTGAATCAAGATTAACCAACATGGTCATACTGAAAATATCATCAAGAATAGTTTGGCTAATATCAGCTATATTGCCGCCTTTTTCTGCCAATACGCCAGAAATAGCTGCAACAATACCGCTGCGGTCTTTACCCAGAACTGAAATTACACAACGCATGGAAACATCCTTTCGGTTTGGGTAACTTAGTGACCCATTAATAACGATAGCGCCTCAGCGCGCGTTGCCGCGCTTGCACTGCTTTTGAATATACCACGCACAGCACTGGTGGTGGTTTTCGAACCTGGTTTTTTTACGCCGCGCATACTCATGCATAAATGTTCGGCTTCCATAATTACAATTACGCCTTGCGGATTAAGCTGTTCCATCAAGGTGTCAGCCACCTGAGACGTAAGACGTTCTTGCACCTGTGGGCGACGAGCATAGGCATCCACCAAGCGAGCCAACTTTGAAATGCCACAAATGCGGCCACTTTTCGCGGGAATATACGCAACATGTGCCTTGCCGAAAAACGGAACCAAATGATGTTCGCACATGGAATAGAACGGGATATCGTGCACGATTACCAATTCTTCATGATGTTCATCGAAGGTGGTTTCGAAATGCACTGCTGGATCTTCATACAAACCAGCAAACACTTCTTTATACATACGTGCAACGCGCGAAGGGGTTTTTAACAGGCCTTCACGGTTGGGATCTTCACCAATACCTTCCAGGATTAAGCGAACTCCCTCTTCAATTTTATCTAAGTCCATAGATCCCTCCAAAGGATCTGGAGTAGGACACGATACAGTTTTTTCAGACATGTAATACCTTCTACTACGTTCCCATACAGAAAACTCATGCACTCTAGGCTGTATTCACAATTCCTTAGAAGCACCTTTGTAACCAATGTATTGTAGTACACCTTTTACTGTAATAGCTAAGACCATTTACAACAACGTACTTATATATCAAGCTCCAATGACACAGGACAGTGATCAGATCCAAAAATTTCTGAATAAATATTTGCCATTTGGACTTTGTCACGCAATGCCTCACTTACCAAAAAGTAATCAATACGCCATCCCGCGTTATTAGCGCGCGCATTAAAACGGTAGCTCCACCACGAATAAGCTCCTTCGGTAGCTGGATGAAGCGCACGAAAAGTATCAACAAAACCAGCGTCTAAAAGCTTGGTGAATTTTTCTCGCTCTTCATCAGAAAAGCCTGGATTACCACGATTGGTGCGTGGATTTTTCAAGTCAATTTCTTGATGCGCTACATTAAAATCGCCGCACATAACAACAGGTTTTGCTGCGCATGAATTGCCGTTTGGAAGAGTTCCTTCTTCGAGCCCTTTACACATATCACGAAACGTATCATCCCACATCATACGATGATCGAGTCGCGCCAGCTCCGACTGAGCATTAGGCGTGTACACATTAACAAACCAATACTTTTCAAATTCGCAAATTACTACACGGCCTTCAGTGTCCAACTCCGGCACACCCACTTCATGAAGCACCTGCAGGGGTTCTTCTTTGCAAAATACCGCAGTACCTGAATAGCCTTTTCGTTCAGCATAGCTCCAATATTCATGATAGCCAGGTAGGTCCATTTCAATTTGACCTTCCTGAAGTTTGGTTTCTTGAATAGCAAATACATCAGCATTCAATTCGTTAAATGCGTCCATAAAGCCTTTTTTAGCCACAGCACGAAGCCCGTTTACATTCCAAGAAACTAACCTCATGAGTAATCCTTTCTATATAAGCACGCCTATCACAGATGACGTACGTAAATTAAGCGTTGAGACCACAAACGGCGCTTGCATAATGCAAACGCCGTTAAACTACTTCATTTCGCTATAGAAAACACCCTATTATTGCCAACCACATAATTATTATTACTTCTTGGCTTTCTTCATCATCTTGCGCTCTTCACGCTCATAGGCCTCCTGTCGCATAGGACGCAATTGCTTGGAGTCGATGCGAATACTGATAAAGAAAAAAACCCACGATACGATCATAACCGTTAGCGGAATCATCTGCATAGTTGGAATAATGAGTGACAAAATAATTGCAATTACCATGCCGCAAAGACCAATAGCAGAGAAAATAATGCGCTTACGATTCAATGCCTTGAACTGAGGAGTGTCAGGCACATAACGCTGAATTGCACGCAAGCGAGCACGACCCGTTTTACGCTCTTCCTTACTCTCTTTGGTTTCCTGCTTGCGCTCCTGTTTATGTTCTTGCTTTTCTTCCGGAGTGCGTTTTGCAAACAAACCCTTCTTCTCGGGTTTGTCCGATGCCATACGCACTGAAGAAGCTGCTTTAGTAACAGGTTTTGCAGAAGCAGCACTTTTGCGTGTAGATCCTCCTTTATGATCGCCTGTATAGCGCTCATTCATGGGGTTTCTTTGACTCATCCGTTAAACTCCTTGCTAGTCACTATGCAAGAATACTATTCCTACTGAGCGACAAACGCCTTACCAGTAATTTTTTCGTATGCCTGAATATACTTTTCGCTGGTCTTCTTAATAATATCTTCAGGGAGGCGAGGTGGGTTACCCGTGCGATCCCAATTAGCATTCAACCAATTGCGAACAAATTGCTTGTCAAAGCTTGGCTGCTCTTCTCCTACCTTGTAGGTATCTGCCGCCCAGAAACGAGAAGAGTCAGGCGTTAAAACTTCATCGCCTAAGATAATCTTGCCATCAACAACGCCAAATTCGAATTTGGTATCAGCAATAATAATGCCACGTTCACGCGCATGATCTGCTGCGCGATTATATACTGCCAACGTTAAATCACGAATTGCTGCAGCATTTTCTGCACCAATAATTTCCTCGCAGCGTTCAAAACTAATATTTTCATCATGATCGCCAATTTCAGCTTTAGTTGAAGGAGTGAAAATTGCTTCAGGCAATTTCGAAGAATTTACCAATCCTTCAGGCAATTTAATACCGCAAACTGAACCCGTTGCCTGATAGTCTTTCAAACCAGAACCAGTTAAATAGCCGCGAACAATGCATTCGACAGGAAACATATTGGCTTTTTTAACCAGCATAAAACGACCTGCCAAATAATCTGAATAAGGCTTAAACTGCTCAGGTAGATCGGCTACATCAGCAGAAATAAGATGGTTGTCTACCACATCAGAGAGCAAGTCAAACCAAAAACAAGAAAGCTGGGTTAATACTTGGCCTTTATAAGGAATTTCGTCTTCCAAAATATAGTCAAAAGCAGAAATACGATCGGACGCCACCAAGAGAAGCTTATCTCCCAGGTCGTACAGGTCGCGCACCTTACCCTGTGCATCAGGTTTGATGTCGATTCCAGACATGATGGTCCTTTCTAAAAGTGAACATACGCAAGTTCCTATTATGAAACATATTCACCCTAGCTGCAAAAAAACTTGAACATCCCTTACTTGTTGTTTCTTTTCGTATTGCGCTTACGGGAATTTTCTGAATACAACGGAATATATATGGTGAAGCAAGCACCTTCGTTAGGATGGCCTTCAACGCGTACCCAACCGTTATGTTGATCAACGATTTCTTTTACAACCGAAAGGCCGATTCCCAGACCGCCTGTTGCCCGCGCACGTCCCGAATCAGCACGCCAAAAACGCTGGAATACCATCTTTGCTTCTTCGGGAGTTAAACCGATACCAGTATCCTGCACCACGATTTGTCCCATCAAATCGCCCTTATGCGCCTTTACGGTAATGGTTCCTCCTTCGGGAGTGTAACGTACTGCATTCGAAATCAAATTCGCAGTTGCCTGGCGCAGCAAGTCAGCATCGCCAAACACATACACATGGGGATCATACTCAAATTCCAAGCTAAGCCCCGCATCATGAATATAGGCTTGATGGGTCTGGACAACCGCTGAAAGCATTTCAGTTAAATCAACCTTTTTTCTTTCAATGGGCTTCGTTCTGCTTTCCAAACGCGACAACTTAAGCAAGGCATCAACCAGGCGAGACAAGCGCTGTACTTCAGAATTAAGAGTCTCAAGACGTTCTTCGTCAGGTTCAAACACCCCATCGATCATTGCTTCCACCGTAGACTGAATAGCCATTAAGGGCGTGCGCAACTCATGAGCAACGTCAGTTACCAAACGCCGTTCTAATTTTCGGTTTGCCTCAACAGAATCCGCCATAAGGTCAAACATGTTGCCTAGTCGAGCAATTTCGTCTGAACCGCTCAACCCCGTTCGCGCTGAATAATCACCTTCCTTGAGCGCCTTAGCAGCATTGGTAATTTTCTTAATAGGTGTCACAATGGCCCGCGAGAAAATTGCCCCAACAATCATGGCAATAATCAAAGCGATAACTGCCGCAAATATCATGGCACTATAGGATTTATCACGAAAATCTTCGTCGAATTTAGTGAGGAGTGTTTCCGAACCTGGCACGCGAACTAAAACAGTACCAACTTTTTCTCCATTAACCATAATGGGAGCAGTTGCCACATTCGAACCATCTTCTTTCACGTTTACAGAACCCAGTACTTCATCGGAACGATCATCGTACACGATAGTTCCATCCGCCGTACGCACCTGCAAATACACCGAATCATACAAAGAAGATGCTGAAGAAGCAGCCGATAGCGCACCACCATACCAGTCACCATGCGCTTGCTCATAGCCATCAGCAATAGCAACAGCTGTTGCGTCAGCAACTCGCTGAACATTTTCACGCGTGTAGGATTGGAAGTGTTGATTCCAAACAGCGGAAAGTACCACGATAGTGGAAATAATTGTAATTAAAGAAACCGCTATAGCTACCAGCATTACGCGCTTGGTAAACGATATAGTGAATCCTTTTTTTTCTTGCCGATCAGGCAGTTCAGATGATTCTTGCTTTGAAGCACTACGAAACGAATTATTGTGAGCAGCCACACTATGCTCCTTATCAACAAAGCGCCCTGCAAAGCAGGACGCTTTTATTCTACGTACTACCTATGTGGTACTGTATCGCATTTACGGCGTATAATATCTGTCATTGCGACACATAGCTCAGATAAGATTAGTTTGGTTTGGTTGGATCTTCAAAACGATAACCTACGCCATGAACAGTATGGAGCCACTTAGGATTACGAGGATTGTCACCAATCTTTGCGCGTAAGTTCTTTACATGCGAATCAATAGTACGCTCATATCCTTCAAAATCGTAGCCCAAAACCTTTTCAACTAATTCCATACGTGAATATACACGCCCTGGATAACGGCACAAAGTGGTAAGCAGCTTGAATTCGCTAGCAGTAAGGTCAACCTCTTCACCGTTAACCAAAACCTTATGACCAGAAATATCAATAGTCAGTTCACCAAATTCCATTACCTCACGCTGAGGCTCAACGTCAGAATGAACACGGCGAAGAAGAGCACGGACACGCGCAACCAACTCACGTGGACTAAATGGCTTGATCAAATAATCATCCGCACCAAGTTCCAAGCCGATAATACGATCTTCCACTTCACCTTTTGCGGTAAGCATAATAATAGGCGTACTAGAACTATCACGAATCACGCGGCATACGCGTTCACCTGGAACATGTGGAAGCATTAGGTCAAGAATCACCAAATCAAAGTGGTGTTTCCCAAATTCGTCAAGCGCTTCTTGACCATCCCCTACCGCAGTAACCCAATAGTTTTCGCGCTCCAAATAAGCTGCTACTGCATCGCGAATTGCCTTTTCGTCTTCCACAAGCAAAATGCGACGAGTATTTTCATTAGTAGAAGTCATACCGTACCTCCCGTTAGGCACCACACACTATTTCCATGCTACGCATTTTTTACGTTCTTGTCTTGATGTTAGACGCAAATAGCGTATCTGGCGCATAATTTATTCAATAGTATACAAAGACATAGAGTATCTACTATGCACCCCTATGAGTAATATTCATTTTGCAATTATTGTAACAATTGGTCTTTTGACTACCCGAAACGAAACCCAACTGTCACAATGTAGCTTTAAGCCAATAGTATTACTGTTTTTATAATTATACCTTTGACCAGGAGTTATTGTGCCAACAAATCGCAGGCAACACATACCAGGAAAAACACCCCATCCACCACGAAATTCTCACAGAAGCCGTGCTCCAAGGTCGCGCACTGCGCGTTCAACCAGTAGGCCAAATGTGGTTAAAGGAGGCTTTTCAACGTCAGGGCCTTCAGTGGGCTTTTCTCCTCAACCTAAAAAGTCAAAGCCTTCTGCAACAGGGTATCAACCCAACCCCCTCAACGTAGGAGGTTCCACGCCTTCAAAGATTACTCCTGAGGTTTTACTTACCCGCAGAAACTTGCTTATTGGCGCTGCAGCAGTAGGTGGCATTGCGGCAATTGGCGGAGGTATTTCTTTAGCTTCAAGCGCCCTTGACAATGATTCATCCAATCAAGTGTCTTACATCGACGTGCCCGAAAACGCCGTTGAACAACAAGGCGACTACACCCTTATAGAAAATTACACCGACTATGTTCAACTAACGGGATCCTACAACTTGCCCTACGGAACGCTTGTTTGGGCAGACAATGACAGCGTTGCAGCGTGTTTAATTCCTACCGAAACAGCAAGCCCCCTCAATACGGTAAGCTTACTCTATCTTTCAAGCGGCAATACAACATCAGTCCTAGATGCTGCACAAGGGGCCAGTGAAGGTTTCGAAATTCTTGATGTACGCTGCAGCGAAAACGGTTTGATTTGGACCGAATCAAACCCTTACCAGTCACGTTGGCGCATATACACTGCGGCATTAAGCAACGGAAGCGCAGCAAATATTCAACAGGTAGACGAAGGCGATAGTAACTGGCTTATGCCTTCGTTGGCGGCTATTAGCAACACCGCTTTTTGGCAAATGAGCCCCAATTCATCAGGCGAAGCTTCCAGCGAGCCAGCAGTACTCAAGGCGGTTTCGTTTGGATCTACCGATGTGCAAACTGTTTATTCATCAAAGCGCTCATTTGCGACACGTCTCACCGCAGCAACCGATGGAGTAGTTATCACCCCTCGTGCTGACTCAACTTCAGTACATTATCAGCTCACTAAGATATCAGCTGATTCATTACAAGCCGTTGATCAAATGACGCTGCCATCATCCATGACGCCCGATGTTGTAGGTTATGGATCCAGTGGTTTTTCGTTTGGCTTCACCAGTATTTATAACTACGGCGGAGGTATTGCAAACCTAGGAACCTATACACCTCGTTCTGCCGTACAGGCTAACAATTACGACAACTTATCATGGTTTCGTTTCAGTAGAACCCCTATCACTTCACCTTGTTGGTGCGGAAATTGGTTCATTGTAAAATCAACCACCTCATTAAGCGGGGTTCATTTCGCAAGTAAAAGCTATTTTGCTATTGATATCGTAAGTGGCGCCGATACCTACGGGGAACAACTTGTATCTTCAGGCAGCTGTTCATCATTTGTGGGACTTACCCAAGTAATTGACGATACTAATTCCGATAACAATCGCACCTTGATTCGCGTATTCACCCCTATCGAAGGAGCCATTGGTAACGCTTTCGCATAGTCTTTCGCATAAAACGTGAATTAAAGGGAAGTGAGCTTATAGCCAAAACGTAAGGGTGGCAACTTTTGAAAGTTGCCACCCTTTTTACGTTTAATCGTATAAAGCTTGATGTTTTAGCTATAAACCGACGCTTTAAAGACCGAGTGCCTTCTTCAGCGAAGAAACACGACGGCGAGAAACGGGGATCTTTTCTTCTACGCCATCAAGCGTGAGCAACAGCGTGCCACCAGACTGCGGTTCAACTTCCTTAACCAAAGCAAGATTAGCCAAATAACCACGATGAACACGGAAGAAACCATGACCATCAAGGGTCTTTTCTAGGTGGGCCAGGCTTACCGTAGAGAAGAAGCGGTCCGTACCAGTTTGCAGATAGGCATAGTCATCACGAGCCATAACATAACGAATATCATCAATATTGATGAGAATCTTCTTTCCGCCCTTTTCTACAGGAATGCGTTCCGCCTTCTGTGCTTTTGCATGCAAAACAACATGTTCACGAACACGAGCAAGCGCCTGAGCCAAACGCTCTGTTTCAACAGGCTTTACCAAATAATCAATGGCGTTCACTTTGAATGCGTCAAGAGCAAATTCACTATAGGCGGTAACAAATACTACTGCAGGAGGATACTTTAAATGCTGAAGAGCCTCTGCCAACTGAATACCAGTGGCTTCAGGCATGTTGATGTCTAAAAACATGACGTCGCAAGGATATTCTTTAAGCTTCTCAATAGCTTCGCGAACGCTAGCGGCTTCTGCCACAATTTCAGTTTGATTAAGTTCACCCAACAAAAAACGCAATTCGGAACGCGCAGGTGCTTCGTCGTCAACAATGATCGCCTTCAGCAACATAGCCTCCTAGTCTCAATTTTAAGAATCAGTCGATATTATAGACCATCTCTTTACTATAAGCACATGTAAAGGATCAAGATTATAAACAAGATATCTAAACTCTGATTTGTTACATAAATAAAGGGTTTGTTAATCACTTTAAGCGGCTAGGACTAACACCCGCCCTCAAAGGTTACACGTGCACAGAAAGTTGCACGTACATGGAAGATTTTTACATGCGTACAGAAAGTTGCAGCGTGCGGGAAGGGTTTACACGCACGCGCAGAAAATGTTCACGCACAAAAGTTTACGCGTGCGCGCGAAAGATACGCGTGTACAGAAGATTTATACGTGCGCACAATCATACAGAAACAGGGTGACTTCGGTTCCCTTACCTAGTTCACTTTCGATGTTCATGTAAGCTTCTTCGCCATAATAACCACGAAGACGATCGTTAACGTTTTTAACCGCAATACCTAGTCCCGTTTGAGATTTTGGATTCATAATAGTACGTACCGCTTCTTCACTCATTCCAATGCCATCATCGGAAACATGCAGATATACATCATCATTATCCATTTCGCCAGCAATTCGGATAGTAAGTTTGCCCTCAGCCGGCATTGCATGCTTAACGGAATTCTCAACAAGAGGCTGCACCATAAAAGCAGGAACGAGCATGGCACGAATATCGTCTTCTACATCCACCTCAACTGCCAGTCTGTCTTCTCCGAAACGAGCCTGTTCCAAAGAAAGATAGCGAACCGTTTGTTCAATTTCACGAGACAGCGGAATAAGATCTGAACTGTTTTCAAGTGTTTGACGATAAAACACCGCAAACTCACGCAACATTACACGAGCCTTGTTTGGATCGGTGCGAACCAATGAAGCCATGGTATTAATGATGTTGAATAAGAAGTGAGGATTAATCTGGCTTTGCAAAGCTTTAAGTTCCATGCTGGTAGCCAGTTTCTTTTGCTCCTCTAGCTCCATTGCAGCAATTTGGGTTGATAACAACTGACCAAAACCTTCAGCAATAGAAATTTGAGTTTCATTAATACGTGAAGGCTTTGGGTAGTAGAACTTCAACGTACCTTGAATAGTTTTGCCCACTTTAAGAGGAACAATGATACCCGCTTGCACATTGCGAACATGAACCGGAAAGCCCGCTTCTGCTTGTGTTTTAAATACGCGCGTTTGGCCATCCTGAATAGTGCGCTTAGTGCCTTCGGTATGAATATTGGTGCCCGCTTTGCCCAACTCTTCTGCTCCTGCACCATGATAACCAAGAACCACTTCACGGTCGGTAATTGCTACAGCTGAAGCAGAAATAGCGGGAAGTAATACTTCACATACGCGCTGTGCACTTTCTTCATTAAAGCCGCCCTGCATAGCAGCCAAAGTATCGCTTGCTAAATGGAGCACCGAATCGGATTGACTTGCACGAATGCGATCAGGATCAAGCATCAGCGCAATAGTAATAAGCAAAAAAACAGTAAATAATGCGCCCGAAACAACTAACACCGTGTAGTTATTTTCGCCGCCAAACATAGCCCAGCCCAAAATGCAGCCACATATAAGAGCAAGGCACAAGAAGAGAATCTCCAAAAAGATATACAAATTATGACGAAACATAGTGGTTTCCTTTTTTATGCAAACAGCGGTAAAAGTTCATTAAGCAACAAAACCACTGCCGAAAGCAAGAGAAATGAACCAAAAATGAAACGCAATTTGCGCTCAGGCACTTTGCGAATTAGGTTCGCACCGATAACTGCTCCCGGAATACTACCAACAGCCATTGCAATACCTGCAACATAGTCAATATTGCCCAATAATCCCTGCTCAACAACAGCAGGAATTGCAAGAATAGTTACCGAAACCAACGATGTACCTGAAGCTTGACGCATCATGATGCCTAAAACTGAAATAAACAGAGGCACCATAATAAATCCGCCGCCAACACCAACATATCCTGAAGCCAGCCCAGCGCACAAACCAATGGCTAAACAGGTAAGTACTCTCTTAGGATTCAGTTTAAAGGCATTTGGCTTTTTGTCTGTTTCCGCTACCGATTGTTTTGGATTTGTTGCAGACGCGTTTGCTGGGTTGTCGGCAGTAGTGTTCTCTGGGCCCCCAGCTACAGCAGGCTCAACGCTCGACATTGCCTCAGCAGCAGCTGCTGCTTTTTCGGCTTCCTTTTCACGATCCTTACCCGTGACAGCCGATTTTCCTTGCGGAGGAATTTTCGGCATACGAATTGCCTTACGAAACATGGATACCGATGAATATCCAATAATAAGAGCAGCAGCCAACATAACTGCCCACGAAGGCGAAATGGAAGCAAGATACACCCCTACAGGACTGGTGCAGGCACCACCTATGCCGCACAACAAACCAACCTGAGGAATGCAAGTTTTATTCTTAATGTGAGTTACAAATCCTACCAGCGAAGTAGGAATGATAGTAAAAAGCGATGTTGCCGTTGAAGCAATTGCGCTCATGCCAAATCCAAGGCGAAAAATTGGGACCATTAAGGTACCGCCACCGATGCCCAACAGTCCCGAAAAAATACCAATAACCAAACCAATAATTGCAGCTATGATAAATGTTTCCATCGGCTCCGTGCCACGCTATTCTTCATCACTCAAATTCAAATGAATTTCGCTGGTCATACCAGGATCAAGGTTGACCGTTGCGACCTCATTTTCTTCCTGCATTGTTTGATTCATATCAACGGAAGATGCCGCAGCAATAACAAGGTCTTCACCAGCCTGACGAGCCATAGCAGCATGAACTAAAGCCTGACGGAGACCTGCGTCACTTTCCATACGCATCATGATATCGCCCCAAGTGTATTGGAACTCAAAATATTTCATACAATTAACTTGTGCGTACTCAGTAGCTTCGCGAGTGGCAGCATGAGCGCCTTCTCGATAGGCCTTTTTATCGGGACGAACAAGTGATCGCAAGAACGCTGTACGCTTAATGCGCTTGGTAATGCCTGGCTCCAAAAATGGACCAGGATAGGGCATCAACGATGAAGGCTTGATTTGAAGCAAGTCGATTTGTGCACGGCTAAATTCGATTTTCGAATACTCATAAATCCAGCGGAAGATGTCACGGTAGAAACGATGACCTTCATTGCGATCCTTTGGAGGCAAATGAGTAAGCGACCACTGATTATCAAACCAAATATCCGATCCATACATACGCAAGCTCAGCAGATAGTCCATGTCTTCGCCGCGCATGATCCATGGGTCGAAGCTTACACGACGATAGGTTTCACGATGCAAGGCCAAGCAGCCACCACAAACGTGGTTCGAACGAGACAATCGAGGACCCGCCATAGCTTTTGTTATCCAGTTATTGAACGCTCTACCCTGCTGCCAAAAATGGTTATACCAACGATTTTGGGTTTTCGAGTAGTAGGCGCCTTCGTCATTAAAATAGAAGCCCGACTTAGCCAAAATAGGAATGCCCTTCTTAGTGAGCTTCCCAAGACCATACATTGCTTTTTCAAGGAATTCTTCGTCATCAATGACTTCGTCGTCATCCAAGAACACGACAGAATCAAAACCTAGAACCTGAGCAACCACTAAACCGATATTACGAATTGCAGAATACCCTGTCAGGCCAATACAATTACGCAGATCACCAAAACCAAGCTGCTCTAGGCGTTGGTGAATAATGCTTTCTTCTTCCTGTGCAATGATCAGGATGTGCATCTGAGGAAATTTATCAGTGATAGCTTTCACCTTTGCAGCAGCTTCTTTTTCTACGCCGCCTTCTACCGCCACAGGAATAATAATCTGCCCAAGTCCCTTTACTTTCTGCAAGGAAGTAAGGCAGCGCTCGAGTGTCCCCTTTGTATTAATTGGCGTGGGATGATCATATAAGCTGGATGGCTTACCGCGTCCGCGCATAGGTGTGGTGTAAAATGCGGGAATTATTACTGCAGGATTCATAGCATCCCCTCAACGTTCATTTACCGATTGATATAAACCTTGGATTCTAAGCAAGGCATGAGTACTTTTCCGTGACACATTGTACCCCAACGATAACCCTCGTTACGAACACTGAAGAATCCCCATGTTAAATCAAAAGTTTTAAGCAGGGGCAGGGGCAGGGGCATAGCATAAATTCCTGATTTTCCCTCCTTGTCAAATAATGCATTTTGGGGGCATTTGAGATCGTTTTGAGCTCACTGTGCCAAATGGGGTTATTTGGCATGATCATCAAGTGCCAGACGATACATCATCATCCAAACGACAGACAAACCATCAAGAACCCGGCGCGCCCTAACGTCGGCGACGGGGATGCCCTCGGCGGGTGCGAATACGTTGCGCTTCTTCCCGTCGCTCTTTTACTTGCTGGCTTTCTTCACGCAAGCGAATATATGATTCCAACCTATCAGCGGACAAGGTTCCTTCTTCAACCGCTTGCTTAACTGCACACCCTGGTTCATTAGTATGAGTACAATCGCGGAAACGACAGGATTCTGCCAGCTGCTCAATATCGGAAAACGTTGCTCCAATACCTTCATCGGCATCCCATAGCCCTAAGCCACGTACACCCGGCATATCTATTACACTGCCACCGGTTGGAAGCTCAATAATTTCACGTGAAACAGTGGTGTGTCGCCCTTTTCCATCTTGGCGCACAGGTGTAGTATCTTGAACTTCTTTACCTACCAGCATATTCACCAAACTGGATTTTCCTACACCAGAACGACCCAGCAACACTGCCATTTTGTTTCCATCGGCAATTAAATCCGCCAGTACCTTTACACTTTGGGGATCTTTTTCCGAAACCACAAGAACCATATCATCGCCAATAAAACCGTCGATACGCGAACGCACTGCTTCCACCTCTTCGCGTGAAGCGGCTAAGTCTGCCTTGGTAAGCACCACCACAACCTGAACACCCGTTTCATGCGCAAGCACTAACTCACGCTCAAGGCGACGCACATTTACTTCCTCTATTGGCTGAGCAACAAGCACTAAATCAAAATTAGCAGCGAGAGTTTGGGGGAGCGCTCGTTCAGTGGGATCCTTTCGCACAAACGACGACGTGCGTGGAAGCGTTTCTTCGATGATTCCCTTGTCGTGTCCTTCAGGTAGCGCAACAACAACAAAGTCCCCAATAACAGCGCGATATTCGCTTCCCTTTACTAAAGAAATAGCATGTTCGCAGCGAACCTCTTCACCAGAATCAAGCCGAACAAGAGGAAAGCCTCTATCAAGCTTTACTACTCTTCCTTCTTGACGTTCGGTAAATTCTTCCGCCACGATTACAGCATCCTTTCTCGCCTAATGTAAAACGCCACCATTAAAGCGCCTCCAATAACGCAAGCCACAATACCAACACCTAATATTCGCATATTCGGAGCCGGGTCGGTTTCATATCCTTCTTGGACGGCAGAAACTTCGTCAGCGTGAATATCCGACATGCCTTGATGTTCAGAACACTCCAAATGATACGTACCGCGAACCTGAAGCTGTGTTCCAACCATTCCGTATTTGCCATAAGTGTCAATAACTGACGATTGATCTTTGGTCATAAAAACCGCAATGACACTTGGATTGGCAGCATCATCCTGTAGCGTTATCCAGCAGTTCTCTTCGCGGAATTCATCGTTTACCCTGTCGCCTACTACTTCACCCTTAACCAAAACAGTCTGGCCTTCATAGTAGGAATCAGCCTGAGCTAAATCAGCAATAGATGTTTCATATAAAAATGAACTGTCAGAAAGCTGATTAACGTATACCTTGTTATTCGCAGAATTATCGTCACTCAAAGAAGCGTCACTGTCAGATTGCCCAGCGTTCGTTGCCTGATCCTGCGTAGCTTGGTCTTGTTCTTCTGCCCACATTTCACAAGGAACCACGACCAGCGAAAAGACCAGCAACAGCGACACGAAAAACGCAATCGATATCTTAAAAACGAGAGACTTCATCATTCTTTATCCCCCATTTTCTTTTTCACCAAAGCGCCTACCGACACAACAACTTTAACAATCAGAGCAATCAGAGTAATGAACTCTAAACGACCTGCCCACATTTCAAGAATATAAATCAGCTCCAGCAGAGGAGGCATACCGTGCGTAATAATGCCAGAACTTAAACCACCATTTGAAGCCATTGAAATTGATTCAAAAATAGCATCGAGGGCATCATATCCGTGAGCAATACCAACCAGAGCACCCAGCAAATACGTAAAAACGAATAACGCCGAAACAGTCAAGGCCGCCTTTGCCACTTCAGTTGTTAACACCTTCTTGCCAAGATGGAAATAACGAACCGAAACTCGTGCAGTCCCTGGTGACAATGTTTCTTTAATGGTGGAGACAATAGACTTCGCTATTAAGCCCAAACGCGAAAACTTCATACCACCTGCAGTACTTCCGCTCGAACCACCGACTGCCATCAAAATTGCCACAACCAAGAACGCTCCTGATGAAAAAATCGTAGTCATTTGGTTGTTGGTTACTGTTTGAAAACCAGTAGTGGTTGAAGCAGATACCACCATGAACACGCCTCGACGCAGCAACGCCATAATGTCGGAAAATCCGCCTGAAATACAAAGCGAAAGCATAAAAACTATGGTGCCAATAAGCATCCAAACTACTGCAGTACGAATTTCGTAATCCTTAAAAAACGATACTGTTTCGCCTTGCTTCATCTTTACAAACAAAACAAAGTTCACTGCGCCTAATAGCATAAGCAGTATGCAAACTACTTCAAAAGCAAAAGAATGGTAGTACATGATTGATTGCGACGTAGGTGAAAAACCCGCAGTCGTGAAACCTGATACCGCCATCCACAAAGCGTTCAAGAAACCACGAAGCGGATCGAAACCGCCTAGCAAACAGAACACGAAAAGAATTAAGGTAGCAACACCAATAACCACCAATGCAATTTGACTGATCAAACGCACAGTGTTTACGATATTGGGTAGTACATGTTCGCTTCTACCTTCAGAAGAATAAAGGCCCGACGTAGCTTTACCAAACAGTCCTAAGCTAAGCGCAATAACAATTAAACCAAGACCACCAATTAAATGCATAGTAAAGCGCCACATGTTGTCCGCATACGACATATGCTCAAGATCCACCACCAACGACGCACCTGTCGTGGTAAGACCAGAAGTAGCTTCGAAGAGTGCATCAAGATACGAGCCATAGTGACCCGATAGAGCAAGCGGGACTGCAGCAACAAAAGCTAAAACGATCCACGAAAGGCCAGTAACAGCTAAAGCTTGCTGATGAGTTAGTCTGCCGGGCTGAATGCGCAAGAAACGCAAACCTGAACCAATCGTTAGAGAAACGCCAATAGCAAGTAAATATCTACATGCTGGTTCCCACTCTTGGCACACAACCGCAATAATAAGCGGTACCGCTAAAGCAATAGTGAAAAATGAGATAAGAACACCCAAATAGTGGGCAATAACACGAACATCATACAAGGTAAACCGCTGCCACATCAGCAATCAACCTCACAGTGCTCACGCAAGCGCATATTTAAACATACGAAGTATTCAGTAAGTTCGCAGTATTCGATAAATTCACAGCACCCAATCAAACCGCAGCGAATCAATAATGTCCTTTTGCTGTTACCCGACCTCATAGCAAAACCCTCTATCCAAGTACAAACAAAAGTCGAATAACGATGGTAATAATGTAGAGCAGAATAAGGAACGCCACCATGCTTGCAAGCACGGCACAAAACCCCAAAATAGGAACGAGAAATCGTTCTTTCTTTTCGGATCTCACTATGTTCTTTTCCAACTTATTCATGGGGGTTATTCTAATACAATTATGTGAAAGAGCGCTTTTTATACAAAAGGAGTTGCTCTATAAGTACGTTCACCTTTTCCATAGCGCCATTTAAGCAAATACACATAGTGCAAAATAGAAGAGAAGATTGACTTATAAGCTAGATGGCTAGTCTACAAGTTTAGACTAGCTCACAAGCCCATAATTAAACTTACAAACAAAAACTTACAGGCAAAAGACTACACTCACAAAAAAATAGTCGTTCACAAGTAAGGAGCGACTCATAAACAAATAGCCGCCCGCATAAGCGGACGGCTATTATCAAACGCTTTTTGTGCAGCTACTCGCAATAAAAGTTGCTACTATTTGCAATCAACGGAGAGTTAGCTCTTCGGTCAACTTCATAGACTCGCCGATTGCACAACTATACTCAACGCCAGCTATGATTAGTCATCAAACTTCATGCCACGAAGAGCATCGTTTGCTTGCTTCAGCACATCTTCGGCATCAGGTGAATCATCCTGGCTTGGATCCTCATAGGTACCACCTGGCAAAACATCCTGATCTTGTGCAGCATTGAATTCGGGATGGTTTTCAACCGTTGAACAATAGTTGCCCTCAGAGTCTAAGTCGATAGTTACCTTAGCACCGTCACCCACATGTCCGTCAATAATTTCAGTCGCGATACGATCAGTTACTTCACGCTGAATCAAACGGCGCAATGGACGAGCGCCATACACAGGATCGTAGCCATCAATAGCTAAACGTTCACGTGCCGCAGGCGTTACTTCTAAGTTAATACGACGATCCGTCAAACGATCACGTACTCCGTTCAGTTGTAAATCAACAATAGGCTCCATAGCAGCAATCGAAAGCGTGTTGAACGTAATTACTTCATCAATACGATTCAAGAACTCAGGACGGAAGGTAGTGCTCAGCGCCTCATTGATTTTCGTCTGCATTTCAGCCAAACGCTTTGCCGCTGTAGCAACATCAGACTTCATCATGTCTTCCATCAAGCTGCCCATAGAATCTTTTTCGTTCTGGTTTGAATATTCGCGAATGGACTGGGAACCAACATTGGACGTCATAATAATGATGGCGTTCTTGAAGCTGACTACACGACCCTGGCCATCAGTCAAACGGCCATCATCAAGCACCTGAAGCAAGATGTTAAATACATCCTGATGAGCCTTTTCAATTTCGTCCAGCAGAACAACGCAATAAGGCTTACGACGAACAGCTTCTGTTAGCTGACCACCCTCATCGTAGCCAACGTATCCCGGAGGTGCACCAACCAAACGAGAAACCGAATGCTTCTCCATATACTCAGACATATCGATACGAACCATAGCCTTTTCGCTATCGAACAAGTATTCAGCCAATGCCTTAGCAAGCTCCGTCTTGCCAACACCAGTTGGGCCCAAGAACAGGAAACTGCCAATAGGACGATTCGGGTCGGACAAACCAGCACGGTTACGACGAATTGCGCCTGCCACTGCAGCCACCGCCTGATCCTGGCCAATGACGCGCTCATGCAGCCTGGATTCCAAATCTGCCAGCTTTGCCATTTCGCCCTGCATCATCTTGGTTACCGGAATGCCAGTCCAAGTAGAAACTACTTCTGCAATTTCTTCTTCGCCAACTTCTTCCTTTAAGATTGCGCCGTCTTGCTGACGGTTCTCAAGCATTGCTTCAGCATCGGCCAACTGCGCCTGCAAGGAAGGAATGGTGCCATAGCGCAACTCAGAAGCACGAGCCAAATCGCCTTCACGGGTAGCACGTTCCTCATCAAGCTGCGCTGCTTCAATGTCGGCCTTCAAATTCTGAACACCAACAATGACATCCTTTTCGTTTTTCCACATAGCCTTTTGCTTATCCAAGGCTTCTTGCGCAGCTGAAATTTCTTTGCGCAATGCTTCCAAGCGCTCTTTGCTTGGCTGATCGGTTTCCTTCATAAGCGCTTGCTCTTCGATTTGCATCTGAGTGAGCTTACGTTCTGCTAAGTCAACTTCTTCAGGCATGCTGTCAATTTCAATACGCAGACGGCTTGCCGCTTCGTCCATAAGGTCAATTGCCTTATCGGGCAAGAAACGATCAGTAATGTAGCGGTTGGAAAGTTGTGCTGCCGCCACCAAAGCTGAGTCCTTAATACGAACACCATGATGGATTTCGTACTTTTCTTTCAAGCCACGAAGAATTGCGATGGTATCTTCAACACTTGGTTCGCTAACCAACACTGGCTGGAAACGACGTTCAAGTGCAGCATCCTTTTCAATGTACTTACGATATTCATCAAGCGTAGTTGCGCCAATAGCATGTAATTCGCCACGTGCCAAGGCAGGCTTAAGCATGTTGCCCGCGTCCATTGAGCTATCACCTGTTGAACCAGCGCCTACGATGGTGTGCAACTCATCGATGAACAAAATAATTTGACCATCTGACTGCTTAACTTCGCGCAATACCGCCTTCAAACGATCCTCGAATTCGCCACGATACTTAGCGCCTGCCAACATTGCTGGCAAATCAAGCGCAATAAGTTCGCGATCTTTCAGGCTTGAAGGAACGTCACCCGCAACAATACGCTGAGCCAAACCTTCAACGATTGCTGTTTTACCAGTACCAGGCTCACCAATTAAAACAGGGTTGTTCTTGGTACGACGTGACAGCACCTGAACGGTACGGCGAATTTCTTCAGAACGACCAATTACTGGGTCAAGCTTGCCTTCGCGAGCTGCCTGAGTAAGGTTGTTGCCATACTGCTCAAGCACTTCAAATTCAGGCTTGCTTGCCGCATCAGTTACACGCGTATCTCCACGAAGCTCCTCATAGGCCTCTTCGATGTTTTTACGCGTGATGCCTTGATCATTTAAAATACGTCCCGCAGTTCCCTTGTCCTCAGAAAGCGCGATAAGTAAATGCTCCGTGGTGGCATATGAGTCACCCAATTTTTCAGCAATTTTTACCGCCTGATCAATCAGCGAAATAAACTGAGGAGAAGGAGCGGTGATACCCATGCCCATAAAACCATTGCCACTTACCTTAGGCATACGGTCTTCTTCTTCTTTTACACGCGCCTGAAGCACTGCCGGATCAGCACCAATACGCGTGATAATTGCATTCATATTATGTTCGCCTGCAGACAGGATAGCGTCCAGCAAATGAATAGGCTCGACGGCGCTTGCCTCACGATCGCCTGCAATACTCATTGCCGACTGGAAAGCCTCCTGCGCTGTAAGCGCTAACTTGTCTAGTCTCATATATACTCCCTTCGCTTTTGCTCAAAGGCAAAAGTTCAAGCTAGAATTTGCATGCAAGCACTTTGAACATTTAACTGTTACAAAGCCACCTGCTTGCATTCATCTCATTGGCACGCATGAGACGTGCCAATGTAAATCCCCTACAAAAGACGACGCAACACAATTGCGTTACTTTCTTTCACGAGCGAATTAACGCTCTCGCGCGTTTCAAGCTCATGAACTCGGTCCGCTAGTCGACGAACTCGTTTATGAAGTGCATCAATTTCTTCATCGCGTTCATCCAAACGACCCTTCAAATCAAGAATTCGAATTACGCCCGCAAGGTTAATTCCTTCGTCCGTTAAAGCATTAATCAGCTGCAATCGTTCAATATCTGCCTGTGAATACATTCGGGTGTTGCCGCTTGTTCGCTGAGGAGATACCAAACCTTTTTGTTCATATATACGCAGGGTTTGAGGATGGACTCCCGCAAGTTCTGCTGCAACGCTGATCATATACAGCGGTCTATTTTTGTCCTCCATTACCAAGCCCTCACTTTATCTGTCGTAGCATGCTGGAATGCTTCCAATGCTTCTTTTTGTTGTGCATTCAATGTTTTAGGAACGGCCACCTTTAGCGTAAGGAGTAAATCTCCATTTCCGCTAGCATTTTTACCTAACCGAGGGGCACCTTTTTCTTTAACCTTCAGCACGGTGCCACTTTGACTTCCTGCAGGAACACGAATGCTTACCTTTTTCCCATCAGGTGTAGGCACCACAACGCTTGTACCAAGCGCAGCTTCGGCAAACGTAACAGGAACATCCATCAAAACATCTGCTTTATCACGCTTGTACAGCGGATGATCTGCAATGTGAATAGTTACTAGCAAATCGCCCGCAGAGCCTCCCTGAATACCAGGAGCTCCCTTACCCTTTAAACGAACGCGTCCGCCCTCAACAGCACCAGCAGGAATTTTGATCGTAAGTGTTTCTTTTTCTGTTGTTCCTGCCTTGCCAATGCGAACTTTCTTTTCGCATCCGTTGAACGCCTCGTCAAAGGTAATGGTCATACTTACTTTTTTATCAGCACCCTTTTGGGGCTGTGGCTGTGCATAAGTTTGACGTGTATAGGTATGAGGCTGGCCACCAAAATTCCATTCAGTTCCGAAAGCACCTTCACCATTGCGAATGCTTTCCAAAATATCCGCCCAGCTGCCAAAACCGCCAAATCCAGCACTTGAACCGCCGAAAGGATTTCCTCCTTGGCCTTGCCAAGCGCCGCCACCAAAAGGAATTTGGTTTTCATTTGCGGTACCGTATTGGTCATACAGCTTTCGCTTTTTATCATCCGAAAGCACTTCGTAGGCTTCGTTTATTTCCTTAAACTTTGCTTCGTCTCCGCCAGCATCAGGATGATACTTACGGGCCAACTTACGAAATGCCTTTTTGATAGTATCCGCATCTGCGTCACGTGGAACGCCTAGCGTTTTATAGTAGTCAGGGGTTTGAGCCATTCGTCCCACCTCTTTTCATCGCTACAACAAAGGCGGACAATTTCCTCGCCCGCCTTTGCTCTTACTTCATCTTATTCCTCAGAATCCTTTGAAGTATCTTCTTCGGATTCCTCTACTTCTCGTTTGGGTCCGCCAACCGTAACCGTAACCATTGCGCTACGTATTACCTTGTTACCCATGCGGTATCCCTTCTGGTAAACCTCAGCAACCGTTTCATCGGGAACCGAAGGATCATCTACCGTGGCTACCGCTAAAGCTTCAAGAGCGTTAAAGGCTTCGCCTTTAGGGTCAATCATTTCAACCCCATGCTTAGTCAGTACTTCCAACATCTTGGTGTGTACTGCTTGAACGCCTCCGAGCAATCCCTGCTCGCCATTCTTTTCGGCATAATCAATACTGCGTTCAAAGTCATCGATTACTGGAATCAAACCTTCAACGAGCTTTTCTGCCGCGCGAGCTTTTTCCTCCTCGCGCTGTTCGTTCATACGACGACGATACGTGTCCCATTCTGCATGAAGGCGAAGATACTTATCTTGCCAAGCTGCTGCTTCTTT
Source organism: uncultured Eggerthella sp. (assembly GCA_900556585.1). Classification (GTDB taxonomy): domain Bacteria; phylum Actinomycetota; class Coriobacteriia; order Coriobacteriales; family Eggerthellaceae; genus Anaerotardibacter. The sequence continues at coordinate 1,055 of USPD01000003.1, read as the reverse complement.
CTTAGCAGCTTCAATAGGATCTTCTGCTTCGGATTCTTTTGAATCCTTCGAGTCCTGATTCGTTTCAGCTGCTTTCGTATCTTCGGTATCGGAAGCAGAACTGCTCTGTTCTGCTTCCGTTTCAGTTTTTACCGCGTCATCTACAGCCTGGTCTTCCCGTACCTCGTCTTTTTCAGGCGTGGTCATGATTACTTATCCTTCTTTTCGTCATCGTCAACTACTTCAAAGTCAGCTTCGATGGTGTCATCGTTTGCTTGCTGCTGTGTACCTGCAGCACCCGCTGCACCAGCAGCGCCTGCGTCACCCTGCTGAGCATTCTGGCTGTATGCAACTTCTGCCAACTTGTAGCTTGCCTGCTGCAGTGCTTCCATTGCGGACTTAATTGCCTCAACGTCGGTACCTTCCAAAGCGGTCTTTGCCTGAGCGATTGCATCCTCTGCCTGCTTCTTAGAATCAGCAGGTACCTTGTCGCCCAATTCAGAAAGAGTGGTTTCCGTTGCGTTTACCAAAGAGTCGCAGTTGTTGCGAGCTTCTACTTCTTCCTTACGCAGCTTATCTTCTTCTGCGTGAGCTTCAGCATCCTTAACCATACGATCTACTTCGTCATCAGTTAATGCAGTAGAACCAGAAATAGTGATCTGCTGTTGCTTGCCAGTGCCCAAATCCTTAGCGGAAACGTTTACAATGCCGTTTGCGTCGATATCGAAGGTAACTTCGATTTGAGGAACGCCACGGCGAGCAGCAGGAATACCAGTAAGCTGGAACTTACCTAAGGTCTTGTTGTCCTGAGCCATTTCACGTTCGCCTTGAAGAACATGGATCTCTACAGAGGTTTGGTTATCAGCTGCAGTAGAGTAAATCTCGGTCTTGCGGGTAGGAATTGTGGTGTTACGTTCGATCATCTTGGTCATTACGCCACCCATGGTTTCAACACCCAAGGACAGAGGAGTTACGTCCAGAAGCAGAATGCCTTCAACATCGCCTGCTAAAACGCCGCCCTGAACAGCAGCACCCATTGCAACTACTTCGTCAGGGTTTACTGACATGTTAGGCTG
>USPD01000002.1 GCA_900556585.1 uncultured Eggerthella sp. | reverse complement strand
TCGCAGGAAAAGACCCTGTTTCAATCCCGCAAGGACAAGCGCTTATTGCCTATGACTTCGATACGATGACTAACTACTATAAGGATTTGGTTGCGAAAGGCGGAATGGTTTCTCTCTATGGAAAAGACTTTACGTTGTGCGATTGGGTAGATCAAACCACCACCGAAACCACCTCTACCGCTATGCAAACGGGCACATTGGTAATCAATGACGATGAATTCCCTGCTGAAGCAAACGATACGATTTGGGCATCGCTTCTTAATGTTCAATTTGTCGACGAAGGAGCTCTTGAGCCATTCGAAGATACTCTTATTGCAATTCAGGAAAGTGAAAATACCGACACATGGCCTATTGCTATGTGGCAAACCAAGCAGGGTGTATATGACCAAGGGATCAGCTTCTCAACTATCGTAAGTTATTTGGCAATCTATATTGGCTTTGTGCTGGTAGTAGCTTGTGCGGCAATCTTGGCAATTCAGCAGTTAACTGCCGCTTCAGATAATAGGCGCAGGTATGTACTTCTTGATAAGTTGGGCGCTTCGCGCAAGATGATCGATGGGGCGTTGTTTAAACAGATTGCTATTGCGTTTATTTTCCCTATGGCGCTTGCGATATGCCATTCGATTTGCGCCCTGTTAGTGGTAATTGATGTGGTAAGCATTTTTGGTCATATTGAAATTGGAGAAGTTGCTACTATTGCCGCTATTGCTTTCTTCGTTGTGTACTTTGCCTACTTTTTGCTTACCTACTTCCAGGCACGAAGCGTTATTCGCTCAGAACGATAGTGGAATTGCAGCTAATAAATAATGCAACTTGGGTTTATAGACCTAAATCGGTTTTTAAGGTTTGTGAGTCAGAACTAGCTTAAAGATTAAAACTAATCTTTTGTCTGAAAACAGAACGGAGCGCATCATGTGATGCACTCCGTTTAACTGCGACTAGAAACTTGGTTTATTGTCGCGTATTGTTTCTTACAGTCCCTGTTTCCTATAATTTCCGAACTTACTTAGCGGCGCTTTTTTCGCGTTTATCAGCTTCAACGAGAGACTCAATAGAAGCCAAGTTTGCCATGGTGGATCGAATGATGTCGGAACGAGAAAGCGAACCAACCAGTGCGCCTTCTGCATTTACAACAGGAACCTTCTTGATGCGTTTTTCTGCCAAAAGGCGGCAGGCATCATCTAGAGATGATCCGCTTGGTACAGCAATAGCGCCTTTAGTGGCAATGCGCATAACGTTGAGGTCAATCAAATCAGCTATACGTTGCATGAAGTTTTCGGTATCAGGAACGCGGTAAAGCATGCGGGTAGCGTCAAGTACCGTACCATCGTTGCGCCCAATATACTTCATGATGTCACCATCAGAAATGAAGCCAACTACTTTTTGATCTGCGTCAACAACAGGTACGCCTGAAGTTTTGTTGGCAGCAAGGATTTGGGCGACTTCGCGAATAGTATCGGCGTCGTGAACAAAGTAAGGATCTTTATTCATAGCTAGATCAACAGCAACGTGGTCGTCCGCTTTGGTGGGCAGGCGTACTTCTTTTGCGGCTTCGGCAACAGAGAAAAGGTGCTTTTTGTTGTCTTTTACTGCTACAACGATGGTAATGAAAACTGCAATCATGAGTAGCGCGGTGAAGCAGAAAGCAATGCGATCACCCATCATGGTTTGTTCAAGGGTTGGCATGTCTGGGAACAGGAATGTCGAAGTTGCGGAAAGAGAAACCAAAATAGCGGTACCCAGTGAAGCTCCTACCTGGTTTAAGGTGTTCGACAAAGCGTTTGCGTGCTGGATAACGCTATTGTCCAACGAATTGATACCCCAGGTATTGATAGGGGTAATAGTGCCTGTAATACCAACAGACAAGCAGGTATATACCGCAATAATGAAGGGAATAGGGGTGTCCAGTGAAAAGGCGATAAGTCCGCAGCCGCCAAGCAGCAGGATAAATGCGCAAGGGATAATAACCTTGCGGGGGCCAAATTTATCAAACCAGCGACCTGCAAAGTAACCCAAAATAGCACCAATTACTGCGCCAGGGAGCATGATGATACCAGTTTCCAACGCGGAAATACCAAGCAAGTTTTGCAGGTAAATTGGCAGCAATACGCCTGTACCAACCAAAGCTGCTTGAAGGCCAGCTACGATTCCTACGGTAAGGGCATAATTGCGCGTTTTTAAAATGCTTACTTTCAGCAGAGGAACTTCCAATTTAAGCTGACGACGTACGAAGAATGTAAGCAGAATGACGCCTACTACAATAAGTGCTAAGGGAAGCGCAATTACTTCGGCTGAAGTAATGGAAGAAAGACCATACAGCAAGCTCAATAAACCAAGTGAGCAAAGAACAACAGAAGGTTTATCGAATGAAGTAGGTTCAAATTCTCCGTAGCTTTCAAGCAGGAAGATTGCAAAAAGAACAATAACTATTGCTAGTGCGCATACCAGCAAGAACAATGCACGCCAACCAACGCTATCTACCAACAAACCGGAGATTGAAGGGCCGATAGCAGGTGCGAAGCCAATAGCAAGCGAAACGATACCCATTGCGCTGCCGCGTTTTTCACGAGGGAAAATAAGAAGGATAACGGTAAATACCATAGGCATTGCAATACCTGTTGCAACAGCTTGGCACATGCGGCCCAGAAGCAGAACAGCAAAAACAGGTGCAATTGCTGCTAAGAATGATCCAATAGCGAAGATGGACATACCAAAGATAAACAGCTTCTTAGTGGGGAAGCGTCCAATAAGGTATGCCGAAAGCGGGATAACAACCGCTTCTACCAGTGAATAAGCAGAAGTTAGCCATTGAACCGTTGTTGCGTCTACCTGGGTGTCGGCCATAATGGCGGGCAAAGCAGGAGAAAGCAACGTTTGGTTAAGTACTGCTAACAATGTACCAGATAGCAGAATAACAACGATGAGAATCTGTTTACGGGTCAGACCCATTCAAAGCCTCTTTCTTTAGGTTGATTTGTACGCGTATTCTTCTTTTCTTGTTGAACAAATGTAAGTAGTTACACCGTGTGTAAATTTCATTTGAGCAAAAAGAAGGCACCTCGTAAAGTGAGGTGCCCTTGTGGTTTCAATCTAATAATAGATTCACTTAAATGCGTGTTTCAAATGATAAAAAATTTTTTCACAGAATTGTGACAACCTAACACGTTCACCGAAATACGTTCTTGCGCTTACCGGTATTGCATTTTAGGAATTGACAAATCCGGTCTATTTCTTGTGAGGGCGAATTGCTCCCTTATCACAACGATTACCCCATGCATCGATAAGTTCATCATCGCGGTATACGCAAACAATTTCGCAGTGGTTAGCACATTTTTGACAAATCACTTCACGGGTAGTGAAGTCAATGTTGTCAATGTTGAAAGAAAATGGCTTGCGTTTAGAAACGGGGGCGTTAGCTGCCAGAAGCGCTGCACCGAAAGCGCCCATCAAGTGCCCATCGGGGTCAACAAGTACTTCTTGGCCTAAGGTTTCTTCAAAAAAGTGAACAACACCTACGTTTTTACTTACGCCGCCCTGGAAAACAATAGGGGCAATAATGCGTTTACCTTTACCAACATTGTTTAAATAGTTGGTAGCTACTGCTTTACAAAGACCGGCAATAACATCTTCGCGTGCGTAGCCTACTTGGATTTTGTGTACCAAGTCGCTTTCAGCGAATACAGTGCAGCGCGCAGCAATGTTGGCAGGGTGTTTTGAGGTAAGTGCAATTGGTCCAAAATCTTCAACCTCAACACCTAAACGGTGAGCTTGGCTTGAGAGGAATGATCCTGTGCCAGCCGCACAAAGAGTATTCATGGCGTAGTCGGTAGCAATACCATTCTCTACGCAAATAATCTTAGAGTCTTGGCCACCAATTTCTAAAATGGTGCGCACATCGGGGTGGAGGTGAGTGGTACCAACGGCATGGGCGGTAATTTCGTTTTTGATAACGGTTGCCCCTAAAATAGCGCCCACTAAACGACGAGCGCTACCTGTTGTTCCAACAGCTACGACTTCAATTTCGTCGTGATTAATTTGACTTGCCAGGTCGTCCACAACGCGCTTTGCAGCATCGGTGGGGTTGCCTTCGGTCCATAGATAGGATCGCGCCATAATGGTGCCGTTTTCATCAATGATGACTCCTTTTGTTGAAATGGAGCCAGTATCTATACCAAGAAATGCAGGAGTCATTAGCGTGCCTTTCTCATTGCGATCATGTCGTAAAACGCTTCAAGACGAGTATCAAGACCCGTGTCGCTTGTTTGTGAGTCGTAGCTTAAATACAGAATAGGGATGTGGTAAGTATTGCTTATGCGTTGCAACACGGGCATCACATCAATCTCTGGCGTGCAGCCTGAAGATTTCAAATGGATAATGCCGTCAAATCCTTCTTCGGCATATTGCTTTGCTGCGGCAATGGTAAGAGTTGAAGTAGGACCCATGTCAAACGAAACGTATTCAGAAACGCTGCGACGGAGGTTTTCTTCGTTGTAGCGCAAGACGCGATTAGTTAAGTTTACGGTTCGCGCTAAAGAAACGCCCATGGAGCTCAGTTTATCTTCGATAAATAAGTTAGAACGGGGATCTACTCCCGTGAAAAATTCTCCAACCAAACCTACACGGATAGGATCAACGGGCTTTTCAATGGGAAGTTCTTCCAAGATGCGCATATGTCGATGGAATACTGACGCTAATTGTGCACCGCCAGTAACCGTATTCATTTCGGCGAAGAAGTCTTTCTGCGCACGTTTGAATGAGCCAGGTTCTTTTTCGAAGCCCGCTAATTCCAAATAGCGGTCGTTGTAGCTATCAAGTGCTTCGATCATTTTAAGTACAACAAGGAAGTTTTTGACGCCCTTAGATATTGAAAGATCAGGATTTACCTTCTTTTTGCAAATAGACAGGTATTCCTGTAAGGGTTTGCCGCTTACGGTTGCAAAATTAAGCATTTCAAAGTCGTAGCCCATATCGCGCAGAATGGATTCTTGGAGTTCTCCGTAATAGCCCAAACGACAAGGACCTGTAAGTTGAACTAATACGTCCGCACCCATATCAAGGGCCTCAATATAGTCACCCAAAATATGCTTAAAGGGGGCGCAAACATAATCAGTACTGTTGAGCGTGCCTAATTCAAGCGTTTTACGGGTTGCTTCTGGAAGTGAAACATAATCAGCGTCAAGTACTTCTTCAACAAAGAAACGAAAGGCAATGTCATAGTAGGTGTAGCGCATAAATGCTACTTTTGTGCGGGCATGCCTATCCTTTTTGTTTTTGCGTTTCTTTTTGCTGCGTAAAGCCTCGGGCTTTCCGGGGTTCATAAAAACTCCCGCAGGAGAGTCTTCTGAATAGCGGCGCTTTAAAGTGTCCGCCATACGATTAATAGGGGTTTTGAGGTTATTCATTTAAATAGCCTCCTCTTTTTTGATAGTGCAGAATGTCAACAAAGCTTTCAAGGCGTGTTTCAAGACCTGCGGTTCCGCTTTGCGCATCTACCGTCAGTGACAAAATGGGCTTTCCCTTGATGCAGCGAATAAACGCATCGTTGGTCATAGAATCTGGTCCGCAGGGAAAGGCGCTAACTAATACAATGCCGTCTAGATGATCATATAAATGCAGTATGGTGCCAATGATTTCACGGTTTACGATCCATGGCATAGTTTCAGAAAAATCAAAACTTTTTTCAAACGCTCGTTTTCTGTCGTAGCGATCAGAATATAAAACGCATACATCAAGATTGTTAAGCATATCGGTAATGGGACCACCAATGTAGGGGTCATGTATTACATAGGGATGTGCTGCTATCAAAATACGGAGAGGTCGTTCTTCTTTGGGTAGTTTTTCAGCGTGCTTTAACAAGTCTGATTGCGCTTGGGCAAGCTCTTCGTCATGCTTTTTTTGCGCATGAATAGCGTTTTGATAAGCGGCTTTTCCTTGTTTTTTGGAAAGACCAAATTTGGTAGCTATTGAAACGTAGCCTTCCTCGGCGGTGATGCCAGTGTCATCTTTGTCTATTTCGCAAGAAATGATGCGAACGTTTTGGCGGGTAAAGGTATTCGTTACCAAATCAGGGAGAGCTTGGAACTTGGTGCAAAATCCTTTATGGAGTCCCAAATTATCTACGCTTGGGACAAAAAGGGCATCGCACTTATCTAAAAGACTTTCAACATGTCCCATATAAAGCTTGGAAGCAAGGCAGCATTCATCGATAGATAGTTCTTCGCCTCGAGCAAGTAATGCGCGATCAGATGGATCGCTTGTAATAACCTTGCAGCCAAGTTCTTCAAAAAAAGTTTGCCACAATACGTGGTAGCGGTAATACAGTAGGGCTCGCGGAATACCAACAGTGCGAATACCGTCATAGTCCTGCTTGGGTAATAGTTCAAGTGGGCTCATAGTTCTCCTGTAATTAGCAATAACTTATCTATTTTCTTACGATCTTTTGTTTTTCGCTAAGGGATTCATAGGGAAACCATTTTGTCTGAAATAAGATATGCTAATTAGGTACTATGTTTATATATGTTTAGGTAAATCATCTCGGCTTTTTCAAGGAAAATTATGACTTTATATCGTGCAACAATAGTTTCTCCAAAAGGCGCTACTCCTACTTCTAGTGTTATTGAATTTGAGAGTGAACACAGGGCAGGATCTAAGCAGAATGTACAAGATGCACGTTATAAAATGCTTGAACTCCACGGGGCGGAAGCTCTTTCTTGGAATATCAAAGACATTGAAAAGGTCACTGAAAAAGAACGGGGCGGCGCTACAGAGCAGCTCATGCTTGATTTTCGTGAGCCAGTTGAGCCACCAAAAAGAAAGCGCCGTAGTGTTAAGCGCGGTATTACGGGCTAGAGCGCATACTGCAATGAAATCGGTAATGGTTTCAATGAAAGATAAGGGTTATCAGCTACATACTTGGTGAATCAGGGATGCAGCGATGCGAATAAGAAACTAAACAAGACAAATAATGAATGCGGAAAACAAATCAGGGATGCAGCAGAGACAAGTTTGCTGCATCCCTTTTGTTCGTTCCATAAACCTATCGCTTGCTTATAGCTATTGCTTTTTTATTATGATCGGTGCCGAATTTTCCTGAATGCCGCTATTAATGCACACAGAGCTAGAAGACCTACCAAGGTAGCAAGAACTCCTAAGGTTATTAGCCCATCTCCTGTTTTAGGAATGTTATCTAGCATTTCTTCAATAGGATTGTCTTTTTCTGTGGTTGTTTCGGGAACTTGAGTGGTTTGTACTACAGTGTCCTTATCTTCATCGTGCAGTTCAATATTCCGATAAATATCAATAAAGGCATCATTCCATAGCTCTATTTCATCGGTAGTTAAGCTTTCTTCGGATGCCTGCATAAACAATACGGCAGGCGAATAAGTATAAGTTGCTTCATCGTTACTGCTTTCTGCTTGGTTAGATTCTGTTTGGTTTTCCGCGCTAGCTTCCAGATGTGTTTTGCTGTCTTGTAGTTTGTATTCTGCACTGCTCGTATCGGTTTTATTTGAAAACGTCGCATCATGCTGCGCGATGTTTGCTACTTCTGTGCAAGCATTCTTGTCCCATGAAGAATAAACGGCACTATCGAACAGGTCTTCCATGGTGTCAGTTTCAGCGTAGCGATCCCTTCTGTCCCATTGAGGGTCATCTTGCGGCAGCGTTCCAAACCCTTCTTCCACACGACCATGCTCAAATGCTAATGCGGTAAGGTATTCTTCTTCGTCAAGATTAAGTTCCTCGGTAAATAAAATGCTTGATTCAAGGGTGGAAACGTCCTGTTTCCATACCTGCCAGCCTTCGAAGTTATACATGCGTTGGTTATTGGGGTTGTCAGGGTTAGGAGGATTTGTGCCGCATGCATTTACGCCTTCGTGATCAAAGGATTTGGAATCTGACTTATTAGTGCGATACCAGACGTTCATTTTTCCGTCATAGTCGCCGTAGCTTACGGGTGTAGCAATAGCTTGAACATAGGCATATTTGTTTTCGCTGCATTCCAAAATGTCAGTGGTTGTAAATTCGTCTGCCCAAGTAGGAGAAGTTGATCGGTAGTCTATGGTGTAGGTAAATAATCCGTTGGACACAAAGAGGGTTTGTCGTTTGTCTACTTCTCCAGATATTTCTGGTGTATATGGTTTATTGTCTATAGTTCCTAAATCAAGAGTTACCTTATTTCTCGAAATAGTAACTTCGAAGGCAACGGGGACCATCCCTTCATTAGCAGCGCAAGGAAGCTCTTCGACGGTGTAGGTATCGTAGGGAAGGGCGCCAAGATTGTCATTTACTGGTGCGGTATTTCCCTGCGAATCAATTCCAAACCATATGCCATCATGCGAAGAAGTTCCTGCATTAGTATTTCGGGAGTGTGGAGTCCAGGAGGATTCTGTTGAAGCCATGCCATTTTCATCGGTCACTAACACATGAGATTCATGCGTAGTGTTAGAGGTAATACGAAATGGAACGTTCGCCAGTCTATCCATGGATCCTTCGCGCGTTTTGCTGAAGGAGAAATCGCCTCGTTTTACCTGTTCGGAAACGTGAAAACTTTGCCAGGTCTCTACATGGGGGTTAATGCCATTTTCGGCTATGGTGAACACAAATGATTCTTCAACGGGCAGGTAACCTTCTGGTGCTGCTATTTCTTCTATTTCAATTGTGCCTAGGGGCAGCACGATAGATCCTTCGTGATCATGATAAAATGCATCACCTTCCACGAAATAGTCTTTGGCGAAGTGAATTTCGCCTTGTTCATCAGTTTCAAAAACCCAACTCCGTTTAGGTCCATTCCATGTTTCTGGGATAGAGGTAGCTTTTGGCACGTTGTTAGCTGCCGATTCAAGAGTTTTTATTGAGTTTTGTACTAAATTTGGCAATGAAAGATATCTGTCGTAATAAGAAATGCGGAATTGGGCACCCTTTAGTGAAGCAGAACCTAAGGGATAGGGCTTTTGCGTTTCTGCATCTAGCTTTTGAAGAACAAGATCCACTAAGGCGCTTTGGGGAATATTTGAAACGGCGGTTGTGGTTACTGCTCCCGCATTGATAACGACGCTTTTGTCTGCCGTTACAGCGAATCCTTTTGGAGCTTGTTCTTCCTTTATCGTGTAGGTGCCAACAGGCAGCAAAGGACTGCGTGCTGTTTTGCCCGATTCGTCGGTAATAAGATCAGCAACTCGTTTTCCATTTTTATCGTAAACGCCAAAAACAGCATCTTTTAATGAATACGTGTTGTGATTTGTACTTATTGATTCGTTTTCAGATACTTTTTGAATTTCAAGGTAACCACCAAAGTTTTTTTGCACTTCCGCTTTGAAATACACGGTTTGGTATCCAATGAGTCCTAAGCTATTTCGCGGTCCATCAGGACTTGCAACTCCTGGAGGAGTGATTGTTACATCGTAGGTTACGATACCGGCTTCAATGTTGATGTCGGCAAGAGTGGCAGTGTAGTCAGCCCAAGTATAAGAAGGCGCGGCGGCGCTAGGTAGAGAGCAGGAACCTGTACCTGAACATCCTTCCAATTCTCCCGTGAAGCCTGAAACGCTAAATTGGGCAGGATGCACACTCCAGGTTGCCCCTATATAGCATCTTCCTATTATTCGCTCGGGCACATCAATATCTACATCAACCGTTGCTACCTGATCAGGCTCGCTGATAGAAAAGAGAGCATACACGGTTGTAGAGGCTTCCACGGGAGAAGTGAAGTCAAAGGTGGAATTGTCAAAGGAGTTTACCCAACGCACAAACGTATGTCCCTTTTTTGTTGGGGCGTTTGGGATGCTCCCATAGGCTTTTTCAAATGACATTCCTTTAGGAACAGAAACTTCCAAATCTTGGGTTGAGTCATCATTGAAGGATATTCGTACCGAATAGTTTGCTTCTTGAAAACTACCCGCAACAGTAATGCTTGAAGTAACGGGCGTAGTAAACCAATCGAAAGGTTGTCCTTCTTCGGTCTCCCAAACAAGTTGATAGCCTTGTGCTTCTTTTTCTTCGACTAATGCTGCCAAAGGTTGATTTCCTTGACTGTCAACCATAAATCTTGGGTCAGATTTAACCGCCTGTCCTTCGGTAAAGTCTTTACCTGCTTCAAGAACAGGCAAATTGCCTGAATATCCCTCGATCGTCATGGTAATACTTATGGGATTAGTTTCTGCATTTGCTTGAGGTGGCTGAGGGTTTGCGAATAAAAGGGCGCTTAGCCCCAACAGAACAAACATGAAGGTAAATAGCACTATCCTTAAAGAGGAAGTTGATCTTTTGATAATCTTGCTGCTACTGGTGCTTTTAATGCCATTGATGCTGCTATTTGTCACAACTGTTTTATTTCCTGTAGTTTGCATGGCTTCTCCTATCGCACACGAGAAGTAAAGATAGGAATAATTGTGATGAGCGAAATTAACGTAATCAGGAAAGATTCGACAAACTTTGTGCACAAAAAGCAATCAGAAAGTGCACATAAACCAAATAAAAAGTTCACAGGAATGTATCAAAAACTTATATTTGTTTGAAATCCCGCTCGTAGTTTTCTGTTACGTAACGTTTTTAGTTTCTAGAAAATAGAAGGTGCGAAAAGTACCGATGAGGAGTAAAGTGTCGGAAAAATATAACTCTTGCGGTAGCATTTTACGCAAGAACAAGGAAACGACGAAAGGTACATTTCGAACTGCTTGATAGCGCTCATTGCAAAGTGAGCTGTTATCAACAGAAAGGCGCATATCATGATTTACTCAAACGTTGCTGAACTTATTGGAAACACTCCATTATTGGAGCTTACTAATTATGAAAAGAATCACAATTTAAAGGCAAAAGTGGTTGCTAAGATTGAATCATTCAATCCTGCAGGTTCCGCTAAGGATCGTATTGCAAAAGCTATGCTGGAAACGGCAGAGCGTGAGGGGAAGCTCGATAAGGATACCGTTATTATTGAGCCCACCTCAGGCAATACCGGCATTGCATTGGCAGCTTTGGCTGCAGCGCGTGGCAACAGAACCATTATTGTTATGCCTGAAACTATGAGCATTGAACGACGCATTCTTATGAGGGCGTATGGTGCTGAAGTGGTGCTGACTGAAGGTTCAAAAGGTATGGCTGGTGCAATTGCTCGTGCAGATGAAATTGCAAAAGAATATCCAAACTCAATTATTGCTGGTCAGTTTGTTAACCCAGCTAATCCTGCAGCTCATGAAGCAACAACGGGTCCTGAGATTTGGGAAGCAAGCGAAGGCAGCGTAGATATTCTTGTTGCAGGCGTGGGGACAGGTGGCACCTTGTCCGGCGCAGGTAAGTATCTTAAAAGCCAGAATCCTGAAATTAAGGTTATTGCTGTAGAGCCTGCTGATTCTCCTGTGCTTTCCGAAGGTCATAGTGGTCCCCATGGTATTCAGGGTATTGGTGCAGGATTTGTGCCAGATACGCTCGATACCTCTATTTATGACGAGGTTTTAACGGTAGCTACTCAAGATGCTTTTGAAGCTTCGCGCGAATTAGCAGCAAAAGAAGGTGTGCTGGTTGGTATTTCTTCAGGTGCTGCTTTGGCGGCGGCAACAAAGGTTGCTCAACGTCCTGAAAACGAAGGAAAAACTATCGTAGTAGTTCTTCCTGATACGGGCGAACGCTATCTTTCGTCAGATCTTTTTGCGCATTTAGGTGAAACGGAGTAACTCATCATGTCTTTCGCGGAGGATAATCGCAAGGCAATTATTTCTTATTTTGTCAGCGGCGCCAAAGGGAACGAACCTTGCGGAAAGCTAGGCGTTGAAGTTGAGCATTTCGTGGTAGATGCAAAAACAAATCGTGCCATTTCTTATCAAGGCGCGAATGATGAATTTGGTGTGCGCGATATTTTGAAGTATTTGTCTTCGTATTATCCCCGCGAAACGCGAGGGCTTGAGGGGGAGCTTCTTGGACTTGCTAATAATGATGCTTCTTTGTCTTTAGAGCCTGCTGCGCAATTAGAAATTAGCATTGCGCCGTTTTGTTCAATTGACGATATAGTTTCCGTATACACTCAGTTCAGGGATAAGGTAGATCCTTTTTTGCAAGAGCATGGCTGCAAGCTTGTCACTCTAGGTTATCACCCTACAGAAAAGGCGCTTGACCTGCCTTTAATTCCTAAGAAGCGCTATCACTTTATGAATGATTATTTTCATTCATTGGGTACTCATGGCGAACGAATGATGCGCGCATCAGCTTCTACTCAGGTTTCGGTTGATTATAAGGACGAGGCTGACGCCATAAGAAAGATGCGTATTGCGCAAGCGCTTGTTCCTATTATTGCTGTACTTACTGACAATAGTGAGCGTTTTGAAGGAGAAGTTCCTCAAAAACCCTTATCACATCTTGTGATGTGGCGCGATGTGGACAATGCACGTTGCGGACAAATACCTGGCTTGTTTGATAAGGGCTTTGGTTTTGAACAATATGCAGATTGGCTGTTAGGAACGTGCCCCATTTTTGTTACTCGTCCAGAAGCTTGTAACCCTCAGGGCCAGGCTCTTCGTAGTGTGGTAGGTCAAACAGCATCTCAGGCGTATGCGGATGCTCCCATGGAAGAAACGGATATTGAGCACCTACTTTCAATGTTTTGGCCAGATGTTAGGTTGAAGCGATTTGTTGAGATTCGCCCTGCTGATGCACTTCCTTTGCAAGCTGTTGCTGGTTATGCAGCGCTGATTAAAGGTATTTTTTATTCGGATGGTTCTTTATTAGGCATCGAAGAAGCTTTTGGTGTTGTTGGCAACGACTGGTCTTTAACGGATTCCTATACAAACGAAGCAGCAAAAGCAATTAGAGCAGATGGTTTGCAGGCATGCATTTGTGGTAGATCGCTTAAAGATTGGGAAGAACTGCTGTTTGAAACTGCCCGTAAGGCACTTTCTGCCCATGATTGCACCTATTTAGAAGGTTTTGAGGCCTGGTCGAAAAAAATTAATTACCGCAACCTCTAACTACCGATATTTCATGCATGATTTGCAAGCTTCGCTTTGGTTATTTCGAAGTTGATTACAAATACGCTTTTCTAGCTCTTGTAAAGGGATGTTTTGTGCGCGACTTAGCGTTACCACAAGATACTGTGAATTTTCCTTTAATCTGTAGTAGCTTTCTTTTGGCATAGAACCGTTGTTAAAAAAGCCTTCACGGTATAAGTATGAAATAAGTCCGATAAGGCCGCTTATGGTGTATTCCATAATCAGGCGAGTTTCGGTAGCCAGTTCTTCGTTATTAGGACAAAGAAGGTTTTCCCACATGTCTATAACGACGGCTTTTACGCGGGTATCAATCTGCTCTTGCCCGGCACGGTTGAGCATTAAACCAAATCGTCTAACATGTATTGCGAAGCTATCCTGTTCAAAGGGGTTAGTGCTTTCGCATATAAGGTAGAAGAAAGAATGCGGTATGCTGCTATTAATAAAAAGTTCTTCATTAATAACGGTATCAATCAATTCTTCGAGCGAATCGAAATGATAATAAAACGTACCGCGGTTACATTTAGCACTTGCGGTAATCATGCTAACCGTGATGTCTTTTAAGTCGTTTTGTTCCAATAGGCTCCAGAACGCATCTTTGATGCGTTGTTCAGCTGAATCGCCTTGGTCTTTTCGAGGTCGTGCCATGGTCATTATCTCCTGGATAGCGTGCCTAGCTGTTATTTCTGTTGTGATGCACGTGCGTTCATAATGAGCATCTGAAGACGATTCTCAATATTTGCGAAACTTACATCAGGGTCGAAGTCCAATGGAAGAATTTGTGCATCGGGGTACAGCTCTTTTAAGCGTTTAGCAATACCTCGACCAACAACGTGATTCGGTAGGCAACCGAACGGTTGCAAAATTACAAATGCACGGCAGCCGTGTTCAGCGTGATGCAGAATTTCTGCAGGGATGAGCACGCCTTCTCCTGCGTCAAACGTATGATGAATGATTGGATCGCTTGCCTGTACAAGCTCAGGCATACGACAGGGGGGCGTATACAACGGGTGCGCCTTTGCAATACGATCAGTCATATCATGTGCTAGATCAAATACACGGTTGTCTATTCTGTAGGTTGCTTTTTCTGTAAAAGGGCGGTCTACTTTGTATTCTTTGACTTGAGAATCCTGGTAGAAATACGTTTTACGAATAACATCGGTCATACGAGCTTCAATGACTTCAAGGCCGTTCTTTTCCAGGTAGTCTTCAATGTCGTGGTTTGCGCCAGGATGGAAGTTCAGCAAGTATTCACCGACGATAAGAACAGTCGGGCGAGGGTTGCTTCTGTCGTAGGGAACCTTCTTCATTATTTCTATCGATTGAACAAATGCCTTTTTGGCTCCATGGACACCACCTTTTTCGAGGCCTGCTACAAGACAATCAAGGGCTTCATCAAAGGCCTTATTGGCACTTCCTTCTTCCAATTCGTATGGGCGCATTTTTCGTAAGAGTTCTTCCAGTGCGTCTATCATTGGTAAGGTGAAGGCTACACGAATTGCGGAAGTAGTATTCAATTTGAAACCTGGATGTATATTATGGAAATCTACATCGTCGTTGGTAACAATTGGCACCTGTTCGTATCCCGCATCATCAAGTGCTTTGCGAAGCAAGGCGGCGTAGTGGGTTAAGCGGCAGTCGCCAATATATTTGCCCGTTGCCACCGCAACATGATCTAAATCATATTTGCCAGATTCAAGCGCTTCTAATGCTTCGCCAATAACAATTTGTGCTGGGAAGCAGATATCATTGTGAACATATTTTTTGCCCAGATAGATAGCACGTTCGCGTCCGATAGGAAGAGATACAGTACGTAAACCCTGTTTTGAAAAAATGGCAGACATGATGCGACTGAATGCGTGGGAGGTGTTGGGTACCAGCACCACACGTTCTTTTACTGCTTTATCGTCGAATTTTTGTGGGTATGGATCTGCTAATTTTTCTCCCGTGTGCTGAGCTACTTGTTCGTCAAGTGCATATTCTTTGCGAGCATCTTCTTCGTTTATTGTTGGTGTACCAGCGGACTGCTTTTCGCTGGCCTGCTTTGCCTGCGAATCCAGCTTTGCTTCAGCGTTGGAAGTTGAAGTTGTCTTGGACTCTTGCTCACGCTTGGCTTCTTGAATGCGCCGACGTTCAATAGTTTCAACAAATGAACGCGTACGTATGCCAAGAGGACCGCGAATATCGCTTTCGTCAACCTTTAGGACAAGAGGAATTTTTGGTCCAACCTCTTTCATAAGGCGAATGATTTCGTCAGACAGATAGGCATCATGCCCGCAGCCAAAGCTTACGATTTGCACGTATTCCATATGTGGGCTTTGCGCGGCAATGACAGCTGAAGAAAGCATGCGCGCATGGAAGTTGTTCACTATATCAATCATGCTGTTATCAAGCGTTACATCAGTAACTCCTGGAACAGAATCGGCGGTAATAACAGGAATGCCTAAATCGGTAAAGAAACTAGGAAGTTCATGATTTACCAGCATGTCGTTATGATAAGGGCGTCCCGCCAAAACGATGGCGTAACGGCCTTCTTTTCGCACTTGAGCCAACACTTCAGCACCGCGATGCTGTAATGCTTCGTGGAAGGAGCGCTGGGCTGATTCAGCTTGCTTAAGAGCTTCTTCAACGGCTTTTGCAGGGATGCTAAACGTTTCATGGAAATACTTAGTTAGCTGGTGAGTACGGTCCTGTTCGGTAAACCAATGGAACAAGGGGCTATCAAACGGAATATTCCAACGACGTTCAGGGTTATCTGAGTTTTTGATAACAAGAGAATAGCCTTTAACAACCGCACACATTGAGCGGCTTGTATCTGCTGTGTTTTCGGTAGGTACTGTAGTGACAATAGGCATAAAGATACGGTCGACGTCTTGCTTATGTAAATCACGCAGGTGGCCGTGTACCAGCTTGGCAGGGAAGCAAACGGTGTCGGATGCGACTGATTGCAAGCCGTCTTCATAAATCGCGCGCGTACTTAAGTGGGACATTTTTACATCAAACCCCAGTGCTTGAAGCAGAGTTTTCCAGAAAGGCATGGTATCCCAGTAGAACAGTACGCGGGGTAGGCCAATAGTAATGTTTTGCTTAGGCAGCAGTTCTGTGTGTGGCCAATCCTGGAAAAGCAGCTCTTCGCGTTCTGCGTATAAGTTGGGAACGCTATCCATTACTTTTTTGGCTTCGCGTACTGCATCGCGAACGGATACGTCTTTAGGATCACCCACAACTTCGCCGCGAGGGCAGCGGTTGCCTGTAATCCAGGAAGATCCATTAGAAAACGTAATGCGGGTTCTGTTGCAACGGTTAGCGCAGAAGGGACAAATAAGATTTGTTTCTTGCTGGTAGGTGAAGGTACGTAGTGCATTCCATCCGATAAAAGATGATGAGTTATCTCCTATCTGTTCTTGAGCAATAAGAGCAGCACCAATAGCGCCCATCAAACCAGGGTAGGGGGCGCGAACTACTTCGCGTCCTACATATTGCTCAAACGCACGCAGCACGGCATCGTTTAAGAAAGTACCGCCTTGAACTACGATGCGAGTGCCTAAGCTGTCAAGGTTAGCAACACGAATTACTTTAGTGAAAACGTTTTCGATAATGGAACGGCATAAGCCAGCCATAATATCATCAGGGGTTTTGCCGTTTTTCTGTTCTGTAACAATGCTTGAATTCATGAAAACAGTGCAACGGCTACCCAAAGCTGCAGGAGATTCTGATCGGAAAGCAGCTTCGGCAATATCTTTTGTGGCAATGCCTAAGGTGGAAGCAAAGTTTTCCAAGAAGGAACCACAGCCACTAGAGCATGCTTCGTTTACGACGACGTTGGTAATAATGCCCTCATCAATCCAGAGCGCTTTCATGTCTTGGCCGCCAATATCCAGAATGAAGGTTACATCTGGTACGTAGCGCTGTGCAGCATGTGCATGGGCAACTGTTTCTACCGTGTGACTATCGGCGTTAAGCGCTTGAGCGAACATAAGTTCACCATAGCCGGTAGTACCAACACCCATAACCTGCAACGTGCAGCCCTGGCTAGCATAACGGTCGTGCAAATCAATCAAGGCCTTTTGAGCAACTTTGAGTGGTTCGCCTTCGTTGGGAGCATAAAAGGAATCTACTAAGTTTCCTTGGGTATCAAGCAATGCAAGCTTTGTTGTGGTGGAGCCCGAGTCAATACCTAAATAAACAGGAAGCGCTTCGGGCAGGGTGCCTTCTTCGAAAGTTTCAAGAGAATGTGCTTCGCCCAGTTCATGTCGTTTTTGGAAGGCTTCCTTTCCCTTTTCATTTTCAAAGAGTGGCAAAGATAATTCGATTTTATGAGCAGTTTGTGGCGTTTCTTCATCGCAAGAGCACATAGAAGTAGCGCCATCTATTACAACAATTTGCTTAGTTTCTAAGGCATGGATAGCATCATCCAACACAAGCGAAGCGGGAGTGTCGCGGAATAAATCATTTAAAGAAAGTGCCGCACCAACAGCCACAATAGTTTCAGGATGTTCTGGAATGATGATATCTTCTCGTCCTAAATCAAGGCGTTCGGCGAATACCTTGATAAGGCGTGGATTAAACGTTAAAGGGCCGCCTTCAAATACAACGGGAGGTGTAATGTCAAGGCCTTGCGCTAAACCGCCAATGGTCTGTTTTGCAATGGCATGAAACGAAGAAAGAGCAATTTCTTCTTTTGGAACACCTTGGTTGAGCAAAGGCTGAATGTCAGTTTTAGCGTAAACGCCGCAACGTCCTGAAATGTTATGAACCGATTTGCCTTGGTTTGCCAGGTCATTAAATTTTTCGGTAGGAACTTTGAGCAGGGTTGCAATTTCGTCAATAAAAGCACCAGTGCCACCTGCGCAACTGCCGTTCATGCGCATGTCGGCAACGGTAAGACGTTCCTGGTTAGTGTCGTATTCGAAAAATACCATCTTGGCGTCTTGTCCACCAAGCTCAATAGCAGTACGGGCGGTAGGATAAAATTCACTTACCGCTAAAGCATTTGCTACTACTTCTTGAACATAGGGAAGTCCAAGAGCATCAGCTAGGGCTGCACCACCCGATCCGCAGAAAGCTGCACGCAGCGAAGCATTAGGAAAAGCTTCTTTTACTTTGAGCAATAAATTTTTTACACATTCAACCTGGCGGGCATGGTGGCGAACATATCTACGAAACAACACCTGTTTTGTTTCAGGATCATATACCGCAATTTTTCCCGTGGTTGATCCAACGTCAATACCAACTAGAAGAGTGGTGATATTTGAAATTGTGGTAGGTGTTTGAGAAGTGGGCTCTTCGGAAGTTAAAGTATCTGTTGTGTTTCGTAATGGAGTATCCGTCACTTATATACACTTGCTTTCTTACGTTAATTAGACTGTCTGTTCAATTAGCGTAGACTATTTTACTAAACACTGTGTTCAATTTAAACTGTTATTTAACGGTAAACAGGCAATTATGAAGAAACCCATATAATACAATTAAGTAACATTCTGCTTGAGGAGGGGGACACAATGGCTAAGTTTATAGAAGATGGCTTCAAGGACATTTTCCTGGCAGGTGTAGGTGCTCTTGCCATTACGGGTGAAAAAGCCAAAGAAGTAGTAGATACGCTCATCGAAAAAGGCAATCTGACGGTTGAGCAAGGAAAAGACATCAATCAGGAGCTTCAACATAAAGCAACGCAAACTATTTCTAAAGTTCGCGAAGAAGCAGTTGCTCAAACGCTTAAAACTATGTCTCCAGAAGAACGTGAAGAATTTGCAGCAACTGTTGCTCGTTTAGTCGCTGAATCAAATGTAGCAACTGAAGCTGAAGTTACTGATGATGCCAAGAAAGATGCTCTTCAAGTAGGGGCAGAAAAACCTGCTGAATAGGGAAATTTTTGCTAGTCAGGTAGATGTTTGCACTAAGTGCGGTTGATAAACAGAACTTTTGCGCATGGCTGAAAATTCGTTACTAAAATACATGTTTCGTGATGGGGCAGAAATAGATCCCGATCAGAAGTTTGGCTTAAGCCGTAAAGCACGCATGCGTCGTTTAAGTGAGATTATTGGACTTATGCGAAAACATCGTGTGCATGAGGGGTTAAGCCCTAATCAGCTGCGCAATTTTTTGATCGACTTGGGTCCAAGTTTTATCAAAATTGGACAAATGCTTTCTTTGCGTTCAGAAATATTGCCGCAGGCGTATTGTGATGCGCTTTCAGATCTTCAGATGGATTGCGATCCCATGCCTTTTGAAGATACGCTTGCCGCATTGGAGGATGTATATGGAAGTCGTTTTCATGAAATATTTCGCAAAATTGGCCCAACACCTTTAGGCAGTGCTTCTTTAGCGCAGGTTCACAAAGCCGAGCTTTCAAATGGGGATGTTGTAGCGGTTAAAGTACAACGACCTGGTGTTCGTGCTGTAATGGCGCAAGATATTGATGTTATGCGCTCGGTAGCAAAGCATATTTCTCGCTTCATGAAAGATACCCAAATGCTTGACCTGCGTGATGTGGTTGAGGAATTATGGGCTACCTTTCTTGAGGAAACTGATTTCATAAAGGAAGCAAATAACTTACAAGAATTTGCTGAGCTTAATAAGGATGTCGTATTTATTTCGTGTCCTAAGCCTTACATGGAATACTGTACTGAATCCGTTTTAGTGATGGAATACGTTGAAGGCATTTCTATTAAGGACACCGAAAAGCTCAAAGAATATGGGTATGACCTTGATGAAATTGGGCTTAAGGTAATGGACAATTACGCTACTCAAATTCTTGAGCACGGCTTTTTTCATGCAGATCCTCATCCAGGTAACTTATTTGTTCACGAAGGTAAGGTTGTATACCTTGACCTTGGCATTATGGGCAGACTTTCTGTACGTGAGCGTATTGGGTTTAGCAAAATTATTGAAGCTGTTGGAGCGCAGAACGCAAGTGATTTAAAAGATGCGCTTATCTCATTTTCTGTTGAGCATGACATGGAAGGCATTGATCATGCGCGTTTGCTTGCGGAACTTGACAATGTATTAAAGAGCTATTGTTCAACTAATGTTTCCGACATTGATGTGGGCGCGTTGTTGAGCGATATCATGACACTAACGCGTCAGTGCAAAGTTACGCTTCCTGCGTCAGTTACGGCAGTATCGCGTGGCATTGTGACTATGGAAGGATCGTTGGCTGAATATTTGGCCAACACCAACATGATTGGCATCATTAATGGTCACATCATGCGTACAAAAAATGTACAGGAAGAATTTGAGCACCGTATAAAATCAACGCTCCTTTCGCTGGACAGCACCATGAATAGCATGCTGAAAACGTTTGAATATTCGAGCGAAATGTTTCGTATGCTTTCTCGCGGCCAGCTTAAGGTGAATATGGAAATGCTTGGTTCAACGGAGCCGTTGCGGAAAGTTAGCCGTATTGCGAATCGTCTTGCAATGAGTTTGGTAATAGCAGGTTTGTTGGTAAGTGGGTCGCTTATTATTTCTGTTGATATGCCCCGCGTGTTCGGGTTGCCGGTACTTTCGTTTATTGAATATGTCTCAGCTTTCCTATTATTTGTATGGATGGCGTGGGATATGTTAAGAAAATCGCGTCGTCCTTAATTAGCAGGTCAAGGTCGATATACTAAAAGCATGTATTCCTCTTAAGAAAGGGGCCTTTAGTGAATAATTCTGATTTCCGAATACTCCGTGGAGTAAGTATCGCCACCTTGGTGTTCGCTATTTTGGGAGCATTGGCTGGTGGAGCTTTTCTAGCGTTGATGGTTTCGGCATCGTCTATGTTGTCTGATCCAGATTTCTTCAATATGTTTGTTGAAGAATTGCAAAGGTCTTCATCGGGTTCGGCAGCATTCGATGGCAGCTCTGCTGCTTCCACCTATGATTTCTCCACCATGAATGATGATCAAATTCGTGAAGCGGCAACGTTGGGTATGAATGTTGTTATTGCTATGGCGGCAGGTTATTTGATTTTGCACGTAGTGGGTATTGTGGCAAGCATTATGAATTTTCGTGCGGCCAATGAACCAGAAAAGCTGCGTCGTGCTTTTATCTGGACCGTTATTGCAGCTGTTTGCTCCGCGGTTGTTTTTTCTATTATTACCTGTGTATGCTTTATCGTGGCGGCGTGGTTAAATGCTCGTATTCGCAAAAGCTTTGCGGCATATAATCAGGGATTTCCAGGATATCCTGGTGGAATGCCTAGTGGTATGCCTGGCTCTGGTGGTATGCCTGGCGGTGCAGCTGGTCCTTATAGTGGTGGCTACGGCTCCGTTCCTCCACAACAGCCAATGCAGCCACAACAGCCAGTAATGCCTCAACAGTTGCCACCGCAACAGCAGGTTCCGCAGCAACCGATGCAACCGCAGCAACAGCCAATAGGTCAGCAGCCTATCGATCAGTCTCAACAGCCAGCGCAACCACAGCAGCAAGTTGACCAACCCGCACAGCAGCCAGCAGGGCAACCACAGCAGGCTCAGCCAACGCAGCAGCAGGTTGCCCAACCTACGCAACAGCCACAGCAATCAGGTGAGGCGGGTAGCGCGACCGATTCTTCTGCAGCCTCAAAAGAAAAATAATGCGGTAAACGCATGGAAATGAGACAAACGCACAATAAAGTGGTAAGCGCATTGTAAAGCGGTAGGCACATAAGCTTGTATGTATTTGGGAGCGCGTTCGCCGAAGACTTACTTCTATAGGCGAGGCGCTCCTTTACTATGCTTATTAAAGTTTAATAATTCATGCAGCATGCATGGAAGGAGCGCTATGAAAATTGCCGTTTTAGAACCATTGGGCATTCCTGATGCAGATCTTCGCGATCTTATCACTAAAGCTTTAGGGTCAAACGAGGTAGAGCTTGTTACTTATCCTGATCGCAAAGAAGATGAAGCAACATTAATTGAGCGCAGTGCTGACGCGGAAGTCGTAGTTCTTTCGAATATCGCTTATCCAGCTTCAGTTATGCAGCAAAATCCAAATCTGAAATATGTTTGTGTTGCCTTTACGGGGTATGACCACGTAGATATGGCGTACTGCCGACAGCAGGGCATTCAAGTTTCAAATTGCGCAGGCTATTCCACGGTAGCAGTGGCGGACCTGGTATTTGGTCTTGTTCTTGATGTGTATCGCAATATTTCTCTTCTTAATTCCCAGGTTCGTATGGGCGGCACTAAAGATGGACTAGTTGGTCCTGAATTGGAGGGCAAGCGCTTCGGTGTAATTGGCGCTGGTGCTATTGGAAGTCGCGTTATTCGTATTGCCCAAGCATTTGGTTGTGAAGTGGTAGCTTATTCCCGCACGCGTAAAGAAATTGAAGGAGTTACGTTTGTCGAACTTGATGAGCTGCTTTCAACATCGGATATTGTCAGCTTGCATGTTCCACAGACGCCTGAAACTACTGGCATGATTGGCGCAGAACAACTTGCTTTAATGAAGCCAACGAGCATTTTGATTAACTGTGCGCGTGGTCCCATTGTTGATTCTCAGGCATTAGCTGATGCACTCAATGAGGACCGTATTGCTGGTGCGGGCATTGACGTTTTGGAAATGGAACCACCTTTCCCGTCAGATCATCCCCTTTTGAATTCGAAAAACACGGTAGTTACCCCGCATGTTGCTTTTGCTTCAAATGAGGCTATGCAAAAACGAGCTGTGATTGTTGCCGATAATATTGCGTCATATTTGGCAGGTAATACCAAAAATCTTGTTTCGTAGCGCTATACTCGCATATGCGTAAAGGCCCCAAAGTTAATAATGGTAAATGGCAGGACCTCGTGTCCTGTCATTTTTGTATAAGCAGTATTAGTATTACAAGTGGTAATTGGTGGAGCACCAACATATGATCGAAGCAATAAAACGTCATTACGAAAAAATAATTTGTGCATGTTGTTTTTTACTTCTCTTTACTAACGTTGGGCTTGCTTCAACATCGTTTTCTGTTTATCAGCCTTATTTGGTTGAGCTTCCAGGAGTAGGCCATTCTGGCGGTTCCATCATTATTTCCATCCGAACCTTTATATCGCTTATCGCAATGTTTTTTGTAGCACGTTATTATGACAAGTTGGATTGCCGAAAAGGTGTTGCGTTCGCTTCGTTTTGCATCGGTGCAGGGTTCGTTCTTTATGCTCTTAATACTTCTAACTATGTAGGCCTTTGCATTGGATCTGTTTTTACTGGATTAGGGTATGGCCTTGGTGGCATGGTGGCTTCGACCATGCTTATTGGACGATGGTTTAAGGATCATGTTGCTACGGCGGCTGGTATTGCGGCGGTTGGCTCAGGTGTAGCTGCCGTTGTGGTTCCGCCTGTTGTGGTTGCGCTCGAAAGTGCCTTGTCGCTTTCGTCAGCTTTTGCGGCGGAAGGTGTTTTGGCGATTGTTGATGCATTGCTGCTGTATGCGCTGCTTCGTAATAAGCCAGAAGATATTGGATTAACGCCCTATGTTGACCCGAAGCTTTCACGGACACTTGAAGAGGGCAGCGAATCTTTGCAGAGTGGGCTTGGCAAGAATGGACAAGATGCGACGAAGCGGAGTGCAAAGAGAGAGAAACCAAAGAAGCGCTCGCAAGCGCGTATAAGCAGAAATCTGCCTCCAAAAATGGTGCCCGTGGTATTTGTAGCTATGGTGTTTGTGGGCAGTGTTTCCGTTGGCGGTTCGAATTATCTTGCTGTTTTATTTACCTCAGAGGGCTTCACCACGGAATATGCTGCAATGTTGGTTTCAATTAGTGGCGCTTGCTTAATGGTTTCTAAATTGTTTACGGGAGTAATATTCGACAAAATAGGTACTGCAAAAGGCTCTCTTTTATTCTTCGCTATTTTCATCGCTGGCATAGTTATGCTGTGCTTGTCGGATATGGGAAATCATAATCTGGCACTGTTTGCTGTTCTGCTGTATGGCACGGGTCTTGCGCTGGGTACAGTTGGTATTTCCATTTGGTCTATCGAGCTTGCTCCACGTGGTCAGCAAGTAAAAACAATTAAGAACTTTCAGATTGCTTATGCATTAGGTGGTTTTATTTTCACCTTTTTGCCAGGATTTATCATGGAAGCAACGGGAACTTATCTAGTTTCTTATGTGATGCTACTCATAATGGTTGTTTTGGCGGCTGTTATTATCGGTGGTCTTTATGTTGTGTTAGATAAACGTGCAGCGCGTTCATTCAATGAACAAAGCACTCCTTCATATTTAGAGAGTGACAAATAATTAACGAGCATTACCAAAATGAGCACGCATCATCGGATATAGACATACATCATCAGTTTTTTTAAACGTAAGGGTATGTTTCAAAATGTGGCGCAGATGCAGAGTTTCTCAAAATGTGGCGTAGACGTAGAGTTTCTCAAAATGCGGCGTAGACGTAGAGTTTCAATTTAGGAAACGATGCAAGGGTTGCTGGGGAGAATGATTTGTCTACTATGTCAAATAAGGCAATTTAGGGGCATTTGAAATGGCATTTTCAACTTTCCGTGCCAAATATAGCAATTTGGGGGCAAGTGTCGGAGCGCTTTAAAGGCTTACGAGTGAAGCGAAAAGCATTTGTTACTTCAAATGCCTGGATAATTACATCGCTTGTTTGATTTTGCGAGTTTGAGTGAGTTTTAAATGCCCCCAACGCACTATATTTGGCGCAGCCTGCAAAAAAGTTGCAAATTTGGTCACAAAAGCCCTGTTGTAGGCATCTGTTTTCTTAAAAGAAGAGGAAAGCCGCCTGTTCGTTACATACATTTGTTGGTTGGTTACAATCCTTACGATGCTGCAACTTAAAGAGGCTGGAAGTGATGCCTACAACAGTATGTTTTTGACCAAAATCGTAATAATTTTGCGCTGGCATGTTAGGTGCTTACGGTGCTTTCTTTTATGATCGGCTCAAAAACACTTGCAACACAGTTTTTGATGAGTCCATATACTTAATACTGAGTCAAGACAATCAGAGTTCAGAATGTTTTCTTTTTTAATTCAGAATGTTTTCTTATTTAATCCAGAATGTTTTCTTTTTTAGTTCAGAATGTTTTCTTTTTAAAAAAGCGCACTGCGCAAACATGTTTTACGCAAACTGTGTCAAATAAAGCATTCGGAACGCTTATAGAAACCAATTGAAGCTAATTGAAAGCGTGATAGTTTATCATGTCTTGAACCTGTTCTTAACAAGGGTTTTTCGTAGCGTTACAAGTCTTAACAATACTTAACTGGATCTTACATCTATTTAACATTTACCTTGCTATTCTTTCGTAGACGCAAAGGAAATGCAGCGAATTTCCGATGCGAGAATGAGGTAAAAAGCCAAGGCTAATGGTTATTTCCAATAGGAAAGTTACTAAACCTGACAGGTTGAGCATGATGGCTTCTTGCTTCATTTAGGACAAGATGAAAATCCATTAGAAGGAGGAAAAAGAATAGCATGGATATCGCTACTCTTGTCGTCGTAGGCCTTGTAATTGTTGTGGCTCTTACGTTCGACTTCACGAATGGCTTCCATGATACGGCCAACGCCATGGCTACTTCGATTGCTACTGGTGCCCTGAAGCCAAAAACTGCAGTTATTGCTGCAGGTACCTTGAACCTGGTGGGTGCATTCCTTTCAACAGAAGTTGCAAACACCATTTCAGGCGGTTTAATTAATGAACAGCAAGTAACTATTGCGCCAGAGTTTATTTTGGCAGGTTTGCTGGGCGCAATTATTTGGAATTTGTTAACGTGGCTGGTTGGTCTTCCTTCTAGTTCTTCTCATGCTCTGTTCGGCGGTTTGGTGGGTGCTGTTATTGTTGGTGCTGGCACTCAAGGTGTTAACTTTTTTGCAGTAATCACTAAGGTTCTGCTTCCTGCTCTTATTTCGCCAGTTGTTGCCGGCTTGGCGGCATTTTGCGCGGTAAAGTTAATTTACTTTATTGTTAAGCAGCTTGATGAAAAGTACATTGAAAACGGTTTTCGTCATGGTCAGACTGTAACTGCGTGTTTAGTGGCGCTTTCCCATGGTACCAACGATGCTCAGAAGACTATGGGCATTATTACTCTTACCTTGATTGCAGTTGGCATTCAGCCTTCTGGTTCCGATCCTCAACTGTGGGTTATCGCTGTTTGCGGTTTGGCTATTGCAATGGGTACCTACATGGGCGGTTGGCGCGTTATTCGTACTCTTGGTAAGGGCTTAACCGAGATCAACACCCCGCAGGGTTTCGCAGCGGAAGCAAGTTCAGCAACCACCATTTTGGTTTCCTCTCACTTGGGTTTCGCTCTTTCGACCACTCAGGTTTGTTCTGGATCTATCATTGGTGTTGGTTTGGGCAAGAAAGGCAATGAAGTTAACTGGGCGGTTGCTGGTCGCATGTTGATTGCTTGGTTGGTAACTTTTCCTGCGGCAGGTATTATTGCAGCGGCAGCTTGCGCCGTTGCTAAGATTAATATTTTTGGCACCGCAGCAGTTGTAGTAGCTGCAGCAATTATTGCTATTGTTATCTTCCGTTTAGCTCGTCGCAATCCCGTTAATTCCACCAATGTTAATGAAGGTACTGAAGTGAAACTCAATCTCGATAATAGCAATGCTCAGGCAGCAGCAGCGTAAGGAAGGAGAATACTGTGGAAGAAGTTATTAGTTTTCTTACGGTGTTAGTTGTTGCCGTAGCAATTGCAGGTGGAATTGGCACTATGTATGCAACTGGTCTTCGTCTTTGGGCGCGTAGCACCACTGCTGAACAGGAGGGCGATGGTTTTATGGGCTTTCGTATTGCTTCGGTTGCATGCTTTGTAGCTTGTGTATTGGTAGTGCTTTTCGCACTTTGGCTTATGATCCCTCTGTTCCACTAGGCCCTGAGAAAGGTTGAATGAATACCATGAAAAATATTCTTGTTGGTATTGATGGCAGTGAACGCAGCCAATGTGCGCTGGAGTGGGCAGCCGCTTTAGCAAGTAAAGAAGAAGGCGCTCAGCTTACTTTGCTTGCTATTATCGACCCCGGTTCGGCTCGCTTAGCTGGTTCTGATGAAAAGATCTTGCAAACCGCTGTAGATAATGTACTAGGAACTGCACAGGAGAGTCTTACAGAAGAGTATCCAGGGATTTCCGTCAATGTAGCTGTTGGTAAGGGCGATGTTGTTGAGGCTCTTATTGCTACTTCTGACGATCATGACATTGTTGTTTTGGGTTCCCACCACAATAAGACTGTTGGTGAAAAGGTATTTGGCGCTAAGGGTTTACGCGTTGCTTCTGTTTCGAATGTGGCAACTGCTATTATTCCTTCTGATTACACGAAAACCCATGATTCTAAAGGTATTATTGTTGGCGTTGGCCCCGATGATACAAGCAATGATGCAGTAGTTATGGGCGTTAATATGGCGCTTGCTTTTAATGAGCCGCTGGAACTTGTTTCTGCTTGGGGTATACCAACGCTAATTTCTCGTGCGTCTGAAGTAATGGGCGGCGGCTTGCAGCCCGTTGGTGAAATGTTCCAACGTAAACTCGATACACTTATCGCACAAATTAAAGAAGCTCATCCAGAACTTAAAGTAACCGGTAGAGCTGTTGAAGGTGGCTCTCCTACTCAGGTAATTATGGAATGCAGCGAAGGTAAGCGAATGCTTTTGTTAGGAACCCACGCTCGTTCTCGTGTAAGCCGTGCTTTGTTTGGCTCTGTAACGTTTGGTGTTCTTTCTCGTCTTGAGGTTCCCACTATTGTGGTTCCAGAAAAGAACGCTGAATAAGCACTAGATTGTTAGAGGAAAACTTCTGGGTTTTTATCGACCGCTCAAAATAACATGTTATAAAAAAGTGGATGCATAATATGCATCCACTTCTTATTTGGGTTAGTTACCAGTGCGTTACATGTACTGGGTCTGCTGCTAGTGTGTTGCATATGTTGGGCTAATTGTTGGTGCGACGCACCTCCCATTGATCCGCTACGTAGAATCGGCGTTTGTTTTCGCAGACGGTTAAGGTAATACGTCCTGCATTCACTAAATAGATAAGATGTGCAAGTGTCTCTCCGAGCGAATAAAACTTTTGATCTATTGTCCAGCCGTCCCAGTTGGGGTGTTTCCAGGAGGCGCTACGTGCAATATCAATTAGACTAGCGTGGCCACCTGCCACAAGTTCATATAGTTCTTCAAGACGGTTTCTGTGGAACTGCTTTAGAAAGTCTACGCGCTGCGCAATGCCCATGAAGGGCTTGCCGTGACCAGGTAGGATAAGATCAACATCCAGGTCTCGAACCTTATCAAGGCTGTTAAAGAATTCTTTTAAGGCATCATATGAGGTTATCCAGCTCATAATGCTTGGGGTAATACGCTCTAACACATGGTCACCAGCTATGAGTACTTTTAGTGTTGGCTCGTATAAGCAAATATGCCAGTCATCATGGCCTGGTGTAGTGATTACTTGGAATCGATAAGATCCATTTCGGTATACGTCACCATCGGCAAGGTAAAACAGGTCGGGCTGGTTTTTGAGTGGTAACAATTCTGCTGTTACTTGATAGGTATTAGCATCACGTTTTTGCATGCTTCTGCCATAGAAAGTATCAGGTTTAAGCAGGTGTCCAATCAGTGGATTGAACACAGGCGATTGGATATTCATAAGATTTTGCACTTCTTGGAACGAGTGCATATTCGCATAGATACGCATCCATCTACGCCAAATGCGATCAAGATTGCTGGTGTGATCGGGGTGTGAATGAGTCAGTACGATTTCTACTGATTCCCAGTCGCGATCTAATGCATGAAGTGCATCTTCTAAGGCTTTTTCGCAGGCGGGGTGATTAAAGCCGACGTCAACAATGGTTGTTTTATCATCGCTCAAAATGAAGTAGGAATTCAAGAACTCCAACGGATTGTCAGGCAAAGGAACGGGCACTCTATAAATTCCAGGAAAGAGCTGCTCCATTTTGCCGTAATTATACTGGTCAAGATATTTTGAAGTCACGATTTCCCCCTAACAGCGCGACTTAAAAGTAAGAACCCCAGCGAACTCCAAAATACAATGAAAAGATGATTCCAGCGGTGTTTGGAGCACAGATACAAGCTTAACAAATTCATCAATAGTTGCGTTAGGATGACTAAAGAGAAGCGACGAAAGGGTTCAAGATGGCAATGACGAACGCTGCGCCCTTTGGAAAACAAAAATCTTGCAATGATTTGGGCGTGCTTGATGAATTTGATAAAGCTAATGTGCCTGCTTTTGCGGCACCCCTTCACGATATGCATTGCCATGTTGGGTTCATGGATGACCCAACTGCGTTTGTGTGCGAGGCTTCTAATGCCAAAGCGCAAATCTATTCTGTAAGCGTTACTCCTTTTGAATACAAACGGCTTTTGAAATCGTTTTCGGAAAGCTTTGGTATTTCTAAATGCCAGACAACAGGACAATTTCCCCCGCAGACACCTACTGTTTACATAGCACTTGGACTTCATCCTTGGTGGGTTCCGAATGAGGCGGTACGGCTCCAAACCGTTTTGTGCGAATTTGATGCATATGTTCCTACAGCACCCTATATTGGGGAAGTGGGCTTAGATTTTTCTTCTCGTCGTGTTGGTACTAAAAGCAGCCAGATTCGGGCAATAAATCATATTGTTAATGCTTGCGCAGAACAGGGAAACAAGGTTATTTCTTTTCATTGTGTTCAAGCGGACGATGAGTTGCTTTCTTTGCTTGAAGCATCGGGGGCATACAAAACTTGCACTTGCATTTTTCATTGGTTTTCAGGATCTTCAGAACATCTAAAACGAGCAAGACAATTAGGATGCTACTTTTCTGTTAATGCACGCATGCTTTCTTCCAAACGCGGCAGAGAATATGTCAAAGCTATTCCTGAAGATAAGCTTTTATTGGAAACCGATGCGCCACCTGTGTCGAACCAATCATTAGAAATTGTTCCTGTTCCATATGCTTACAAACAGGTTGAAGAAGAGTTGCGAATTTCGCTTGAGAAGCTATCAGAAACGCGTAGACAAGATTCTCAATATTTAGCTGGTCTTATAAACAAAAACGTTCAATTGCTCTTTTCTTTAAAAAATTTAATGCAGTAATTTACCTAGATTAAAAGTAAAACCATAGCGTTATTATTTCTGGTATGGAAAACGCGCTCTTAACAGTAGCTTCTTTGACGGCGATCATCATTTTGGGTGTGATAATGCCTCGTGTCATTGAAGTACCTCAGGCGTTTATTGATATCTTGTCGAAGATTGTATTCAATATCACGGTACCGTGCGCTATTTTTTATGCGTTCGTTACTTCGGAATTTAATCCTTCTTTGATCCTGCTTGTTGCCGTTGGTTTTATTTGTACGTTTATTCCATGGTTTGCAGCCATGCTTATTACATGGCGCGAAGACAACGACAGACGTGTATTTATGATGTGCAATATTTCTGGCTACAACATTGGCAATTTTGTTCTTCCCTTTGCCCTTGCTATTTTTCCGCAACACACCATAGTTGCTATTTGCTTGTTTGATGCAGGTAATTCACTCATGATTAATGGCGGTATATATCCCTTCACGAGCGCTTTAGTTGAAAAAGGAACTTCTTTGGCAGGAAGAATAGTGCTTGCTCTTAAGAGGTTGATAAAGTCAGTTCCGTTCGACCTGTATGCACTGCTCGTGATATTGGCGGTTGCGGGCATTCAGATTCCTGAGCAAGCGGCAACCTTCATTGAGCCAGTAGCGCACGCCAATGCATTTCTTGCCATGCTCTTGCTTGGACTGATGGTTAATTTTTCTATTGATCACGGCAAAATTGGTCAACTTGTTCGTATTACTGTGTGTCGTTTTGCTTTATCTGCAATTCTTTGCGTTGCAGTATTCTTGCTTATCCCGTTCGATTTTGAAACGCGTTTGGTTGTGGCGGCCATGCTGTGGGCGCCTGCAGCTGGTTTGGGCCCTGTTTTTACTATGTGGCTCAAAGGCGATGCAGGTTTGGCAGGCCTTTCAAATGTGATAACAGTTGTTGCGGGTGTTGTTGCAATGACGGTTCTTGCTATTATTCTTTCTTCGGGTTTGGTACTTTAGTCATATCCATATATAAATATGGAATCTCTCTTTTGTTTCAGTGACGAAGTGGTCAAGAATAAGTGAAGAGTCAGTGAATGCTCTTTTTGAAAACGAGGCTCCTTGTTAGGTTTAAAAGCTGAAGGAGGCACTTTGGTGAAACAGACCAATAAACATACAACGCAATCTAATCAAACGAAGCATATTGAATCTATTAATGAAGCCACATCGGTCCAAATTGCTTCTGGAACGGTAGCGCCATCAGGGGAAACTGCAATGGAGAAACCTAAGGGCTTTTTGCGGGGGCTATTTGATGATTTATCAATGGCTCAAGTTATTGCTGGTGCTCTGGCGGCTGCTACCGTGTTTTTGCTTTCTTCTGTCATTGGTGTAGCGGGATCGTTGATTGGTGCCGCTATTGGTTCGGTGATCTCTGCAGTTTCTTCGCAGATATATAAGAAAGCACTGTCTGTTTCTGCGGATAAAATTCGTGATGCAGGCTCTACTTCATTGCTTAACGGTTTAGGGGAAGATAACGCTTCTTCTTCGAGTTCGTCAATGAATTCGGATGCCGTGCAAGGCTTACATACCCATGGTTCAGGTGATGGGCAGGGCGCACAAGCAATGGGCACGAATAATTCGTCAAATGGTGAAGCAACTACTCAGCTGCGTAGCGATGAGGCTACCACTCAGTTGCGTAGCGAAGATGGCTTAAATGCCGCAACGCGCGTTATGAATGCCAATGATATTCGCTATACTGCACCTAATGCTCAAGAGGTTGATCCTGCTTTGCGTCGTGCCCACGAAAGGCGCAATCGTAAGGCTAAGGTTCAGCGCCAAGTACTGGTTGTTTCAGTGGTTTCTTCTTTAATTGCAATAGTAATTTGTGCAGGCGTTATTACCTTTGCTACACAGGGCGAAGGCATTGGAACCAAGACGGATCCTATTTTGCCGGCAATAACTAATGGTCAGTCATATTCATCGCAGGAAGAGGGAACGAGCTCGCATCATAATCAATCAACAACTAACGATTCTTCCGCTTCTGAGGGTGCCAATACGAGCAGTAATTCGTCATCAGGGTCAACTAACACTTCGGGTGAACAGTCTGGGCAATCTGGAACTAGTTCCGATCAAAACTCTTCTCAGGGAACAGGTTCGACGAGTGGACAAGGTTCAACGGATGGCACCAGTTCAGGAACAAACGATGGATCCAGTTCTAGCGGTACAAATGGCGGATCTTCATCAGGCTCGAACGCCGGGTCAGGTTCATCATCTGGAACAGAAACGGGATCAGGTACTGGTTCAAATACTTCTTCGAATACAGGGACTTCATCTGGTGCGTAGTTAATCGACGTGCAAAATACTCTGACTGCTGTTAGCGCATGGGTCTATTTTTGGGGATAAAGAGTGTAATGATAATCCCTAAAATGGCAATGGCGGTAACACAAAGCATAACAACTTGTAGACCAAAATAATCGCCAATGAGGCCAAATACTGGTGTCATCAATCCGCCAATGCATACCATTACCCCAAACGAGAGCCCTGATGCCATACCCAAGTGATGTGGGACAAAACTTTGCCCCATGGCAACTGCTGAAGGGTAAGAAATATCGCACGTTAATGCCAAAATTGCTATAAGAATAAGCGCTATAACAAGTGATCCATTAAAGGCAAAAATTACAACTTCAACAGCAACACATGCATAGGAGATAATAATAAGCTTCTTAGCTCCCAAAATTTGACCAGCCCAGCCAGAAGCGATTGTGCCTACCGCACAGACTAGGGCGAACAGTGAAATAACTGACGATGCGAAGGCTTCTTCCTGACCCAGGTTGTAAACCAAGAATAGGGGGATGAAGGAAAGAAATGCGTAGTACATGATAGATCGGCAGGAAATTGCGCCCATAACAAAACCAAACCCAAGCCAGTTGTCTTTGTAGGCAACTTCAGTAGAAGATTCTTGTTTTGGAGTGCTGTATCCCAGAAGAGCTTTGTTTTGAGAAAGCAGAACTATCGAGCAAAGTGTTGAAGGAACAATGAAAATCAATGTTCCAGGAAGGCTACAAAGTGTAATAGCTGCCGTGGCTACAAGTGGTCCGAAGGTAAACCCTAATTTGCCTCCAACAGCAAAAATGCTCATGCCTTTGCCTTTTTGTTCGCCTGCTGTAAGGTTCCCCAGACGGCCTCCTTCGGGGTGGAACATTGCAACACCAATGCCGCTTATCATGGCAGATGCCATAATTAAGGGGTAACTTGGCAGCACGCCAACGCCTGCCATGCCTAATCCAGCAAGGAAAATTCCAAGTGCCATTAACCACGGGCGAGGCTTTTTGTCACCAAGCCAACCGAATAAGGGCTGAATAATGGCAGAAGCTGCGTTTGACGCCAGCAAGAGCGCAGTTACTTCGGCATATGAATAGCCACCATGGAGAACTAAAAATGGTATTACTGCAACAAGGCCTCCTTGGTTCAAGTCATCGCAAAGGTGGGCCATCATCATAAGATAGCTATAGCGACGATTTCGCTTTGGGTTTGATTTGGGGGACTCAACAGAGTTGTTGGTGTTTTTTGGCGTTTTGGGCGATTCGGAAATGTCAGGAGACATTGTTGCATTGGAACTTTCAAACATCTCGGATTTAACGGATGCGCGAGAAGCCTCTGAAAGAGATGTATTGGTGGATGTTTCTTTCATACTGCACTCCAGCGTAAGAACAAGATTCGTTGTGATATTGATAGTACGCCATTCTTGCTATGAAATATCATGCGATTTGCTCATTGGAATTGCTTGAATAGTCCAATTCGCTCATCAGAGTTGTTCAGGTAATTCAATTTGTTTATTGGGGTTGTTTGAATAACGAATTTGTCCGTCGGAGTTGTCCGAATAATGAATTTGTAGCATCTCCTGTGCGCTTGTGGGTAAGAAACCCTTCAAGAAAAGGTATGATAAAAAATCAAGGAAAGGAAATTGGTATGGGTCTTTTAATCAGGATGCTACAGTCGCTTCCGTTGGTGATTGTCCTTGTTATTTTGGCAATCGTCATCTATTTTGTGGTGTCTTGGATGCATTCGCCAACAAAGGCTAAAGAAGTGCTCATCCGATTCTTTACCGTAATTTCCATAGTTATTTCTGCGTTCTTCTTGTTGGCAAGTGCCTATGCTTTCTTAGAGAGCAATGTTCCTGTACTTGAAATTACCGTGCCATTCTTGATAGTAGGGGTGCTGTGCTTGATAATTACGCGAATTTGCCGTTGGCGCTTCGTGAAGAATCATCCGAACTATAAAGACAAAAGCATGCATGTGCGCTTTTTGTAAGATGCTGTTAGGCTTTTATTTGCCAGCGCAAAAATGGAAAATTTTGGCCAAAAGTGCATTGTTGTAGGTATGTCCGATGTTTTGTAAAGCGAAGACTAGCCCAGTGCAACGTCCAAAATCATCATAAGAATGAAGCCAATTGCAAGGGCTATTACTCCCACGTTGGTATGACGTCCTTCCTGTGTTTCAGGGATAAGCTCTTCTACCACAACGTACATCATGGCTCCTGCGGCAAATGCCAAAATGTAGGGCAGCACTGGGGTCATGATACCTACAAAAGCAACCATTATAAGTGCGCCAATTGGTTCAACGGTGCCCGATAGTATTCCGTACATAAAGGCTTTCTTGCGCGATAGTCCGCACGACACCAAAGGCATAGAAATAATGGCACCTTCAGGAACGTTTTGAATAGCAATACCAAGTGCTAGTGCTATAACGCCTGCTAGTGCAATACCTGCTTCTCCTGTTAAGAAGCCTGCCAGAACTACACCTACTGCCATACCTTCAGGCAAGTTGTGGAGTGCTACCGCGAAAATGAGCATCGTAGGTTTTTTCATGGTGCTCGGAACGCCTTCAGGTTGAGGATTGTCCAGGTGTTGGTGTGGCAGAAAGTGGTCAATAAGGAGCAGTAATCCCATGCCCGCTAAAAACCCTATCGATGCGGGAATCCAGCCCGCAATACCTTGTTCTTCGGCGGCTTCTATAGAGGGCATCAGAAGACTCCACACTGAAGCGGCAATCATAACGCCAGCAGCGAATCCAAGGAGAACTTTCTGAATGAGCTCACCCATGGCATGCTTAAGCAAAAACACAAATGACGACCCAAGCGCCGTTCCTAAGAACGGAACGCTCAGTGCGATAAGCATGCCTAGATTAGTTTCACTCATGGATATCTCCTGATCAGTGCTGGTTGTTTTGGGCTACTGCAGAATATTGACTGCAGTAGCCTTCAGTATTTCTGTAGCGAGCACATTAGCCTAAGGCGATAATGCGTTCTATGCGCAATACCACAACGGCAGGATTCATGTGTTCAAATCCTTCAGTTGCTTGCTTGAATTCTTCAGCTGTTTCGCCTTCGGATAAAACCAGCGAAAGCTCCAAACGAGCACCAGCGTAGCGCTGTTGCTTTTCTGATGCATCGGCATGCATAACGTTATATACGCCCCACGCTTTACCAGTGCGCTGCAGATTGGAGCGCGACCTGTTTTTACCTAAAAAGAACACCAGGTGATTTTCGTCAAGTAAACGGGGTACGAAAATGGCTGCATCAGGAGTGTTATCTTCATTGGTGGTAGCAAGAACGAATACGCCTTCCATTTTTGCCAGTGACTCACCGAGCTCTTGAACGTTTAAGTTAGTGAAATGATTTGTGGTGGCGTCAGGCGTAGGTGCGGTTTCTGTGACGGGTTCCTTAGTGGAAACAGCAGCGTCAGTGTTGCTGCTACCTTCGCTTTCGTTTTTCAAGGTTTTACAAACCTGTGCCATTTCCTCAATCATGACATCAAACTGCGCTAGGGCATCTTTAATCGGCTGAGTGCTCATCATATCAACGCCTGCTCCACGCAGTAAATCAATAGGGGGTTTGGAGCTACCACCTTTTAAGAAGGAAAGATAATCTTCGCGTGCAGGTACCCCTTCTTTAAGGATGCGTTGAGAAAGAGCGATTGCTGCAGCAAATCCTGTAGCGTATTGATATACGTAGAACTGGTAATAGAAATGAGGAATTCGAGCCCATTCAAGAGCAATGTTGTCATCTACCACAATGTCAGAACCAAAATAATCCTCGTTGAGCTTG
This sequence comes from uncultured Eggerthella sp., assembly GCA_900556585.1. Classification (GTDB taxonomy): domain Bacteria; phylum Actinomycetota; class Coriobacteriia; order Coriobacteriales; family Eggerthellaceae; genus Anaerotardibacter. The sequence goes on along the minus strand of USPD01000002.1, from coordinate 45,871 downwards.
CGGTAAATTTCGCATAGCGCATCGGCAGTTATACCAACGCCTTGAGCGGTAAGTTCGCTTACTTTTAGTTCGAATTCAGCGAACATAGTTTGGCGATACAGCGTTGCACGGAACTGCTCCAAGAAATGATTCAGGAAATAAGCGCGTTCGCGTTCAGTTTTTGCATGCTCTAGGAAGTAGTGAGTAAGCAGTGCTTCGTTGCAGGTGGAAGCAACTTCTGCCACAAAAATAACGTAGTCGGAATAGCATATGGGCTGATTTTCGCACGAAAGATACGTGTGAATAGAATGGCCCATCTCGTGGATGAGGGTGAATACGTCGTCGAGCTTGCCTTGGAAGTTCATCAGGATAACAGGGTGCATGCCATATCCGCCTGCCGAATAAGCACCGCTGCGCTTGCCAGGGGTTTCGTATACGTCAACCCAACGCTCAGAAAGCCCCTTGCGTACCAAAGCAAGGTAATCTTCGCCCATTGGCTTTAATGCTTCAAGGATAATTTCGCATGCCTCCTCATAGGTGAAGGTAAGGTCAATATCATCCACGATAGGTACGTACAAATCAGAAAAGTGCAATTCGTCCACTCCGAGGAGATCCTTGCGCAGCGTTACATACTTATGCAGCGCCGGAAGATTGTTGTGAACTGCCTCGATTAAATTGGTATACACCTCTGTGGGTACTTCATTTCCCGAAAGCGAAGCTTCCAACATGGAGCTGTAGTTGCGTGCATCTGCGAAGAACTTGATCTGCTTGTTTTGCGCGCCTAGCGTTGCCGCAAGGGTATTGCGGAATTGGCGGTATGTGTCATAGAGCGATTCATAGGCATTTTCACGCAAGGTACGATCAGTTGACATCATTAAAGGAATATAGCTTCCGTGTGTAACAGGGTGCGCATTACCTTCGGAATCAATTGCATCTTTGAAGGTTAGATCGGCATCGTTGAGTAGGGAATATACATTGCCAGGCTGGCTTGCCATGTCGCCTGCGCTTGCAAGCAGCTTTTCTTCTGCAGGGGAAAGAACATGATCGCGGCGACGGAAAATAATGTCTAGTACGCGGCGATATAATTCAAGATCAGGCTCTTCGGCGTAGAAGGTTTCCATTGTTTGCTCATCAAGGGTGAGTAACTCTGAGCTAAACCAAGACGATGCGCTTGAAAGCGCTACCCAAAGTGTCATTACCTGGGCGGAATAATCTTGATATGTTGAATTTCGCGTGTCTTCGTCGCTTTTGCGCTCTGCGTAATTAATAAGCTTTGTTAAATCAAGGCTCACCTCATCATCAAGGCGTAAGAATTCGAGGAGTGCTTTTGCTGATTGGGAGATTTTTCCTTGATAGGCCATTATTTTTTCGGGGAGAGCCTTCGCTTGCTCAAGTGCTTCTAAAAATGCTTTGTCGTTTTCAAAGATGCTTGATAGGTCCCAGCGATAGCGCTCATCAATTTCATCACGTGAAGAATACGTAGTCATGTTTAAACTCCTTGATAAAAGAAATCCCCTTACCTGGGGATCATTCGGTTTTCATTCGTATACTACGACAAACTTACAGGTTTCGTGTTTGATAAAGGCTATTGTCATAAAAATGCAGCTTTCGGTAATAGCCGCGGGTACCAATAGCGCTAATTACGTTGATGCGGCTATAGCCAGCCTCGCGTGCTATAGTGCAGGCTTTTTCAACGAGTTGGGTGCCAAGTCCATGATGTTGCGCACCACTGCCTTGCTTGGCTAGTTTTGCAACGCGACCATATACATGGACCTCGCGAATCATGGCGTCTCCAGGTAAGGGAATTGAAGAAAGAATATTCACGAGTGGCGTGTTGCTTGCGGAAGGTGTGCTGTTTGTAGGCAGTTCAGCGCTTGCGAGTGGTGAGTTGCTTATGGCTGATCTGTTGCTTGCGAGCGGTGCGGTGCCGCTATTAAGCGCTTTTCTTAAGGCTTCGAGCGATTCGCTAAAAGGTAGCGAAAGGCGCAAAAAGCCTGCGATTTTGCCTTCTTCGGTAACCCATTGAAGAAAATACTCGTTTGACGCGGTTGTTGTGTAGGGGACAATTTCCATATGAAGGGTGTCAGGGTCAATTTCTGACAGGCTAACTTCGCGGTGGCGAATCTCTTTGGTAACAAGGCCCTCTTTGTCAATGCGTCCTTCTACAAGCTGGCGAAGATTTACTTTTTTATTGCCCGCAACAATATCAGGTGCAGAAATGTCGCGGATCATGCGGGAGATGCGCGTAAACGCAGGCGTTGCGCACGTATCTGCCACCAGAACATCTATAAGTTCTTGTTCAGAGTAGGGCTGCCAGGAGCCATCGTTGTAGTGACTGCAAAGACCCGTACCATCCACAAGAACGCAAGGATACAACTTTATTTCGTCGGGCTGGAAAGCGGGATCGGTTACCAACTTCGCGTAGTCTTGTTTATCCAGTTCTGGCGTTGCTCCCAAAAGGTTCACCATGGCATGAATGTGCGTCTTGAAGCCGAATAGGCGCAACGTTTCAAAAGCGCTTTGGATTTGTTCGGTGGTGGTGTAGCGATCATTTTGTTCGCGAATTTGAGTATTGAGGCTTTGAATGCCCATTTGCACTTTGGTACAACCAAGACGCCGCAGCGTGAGGGCGTGCTGGGGAGTGATGCGTTCGGGACGTGTTTCTATAACAAGGCCTACCACGCGGTGTTGCGCTGTTTCGTTTATATGGTGCTGCTCTTCAAGCTCTTTCCAGGTGGCAGTTTGCCAGATGGCAACCTGCTGCCAGGCACTGCTTTCGCCATAATGCTTATCGAATGCTTGGTTATAGGTAAGTTCTTGGTTTGAAATGCGCTCTTGAAGGGAAGCTGTTTGCGCAATGAGCGTTTCGGGATCACTCGAAATGCCTGCTTGCTCATAGAGGGCACGTCTGTTTGGCACGTTTTCTTGGGCAGTAGCGCCGTCGTTGAGTGCGCGGAATAGCTCGCGCACAAACCAAATTTGATAGGCGGTGGGATAGTCACTCCAAGTGCCTCCCAAAATGATGAGTTCCACTTTATCGGTGACGTGACCCATTTCGGTGAGCGCTTTAATACGTGCAGCTACTTGTAGATAGGGGTCGAAAAACGTGCGCTCTGCTCGTTGGCAGGCGGGCTCGTCCGATAAGTAACTTTTAGGCATGCGTAAGTCGTTGGGGCAATACAGGCAATTGCTCGAACATTTCCAGGGTTTAGTAAGTACTGTAATGGTGGCAACGCCCGATGCGGTACGTCGTGGTTTCATTTGTAATGTGCGAACAATACGCTGCTGAATTTCTTCGGAAAAGTTCCAGCGTGCCCAGCGGTTGGGATCGTTTCGCTTTACGTCGAGGTAGTAGGCTATTAAATGGCGCTTCGATAAAGGTCGCGCAGGATTTATTTTTGCGCCCGTGGAATCGAGTGCGGGGGTGTTTGGTGCTAGTGAGGATGCAGATGCTGGCGTTGGCACGGGCGCAGGTGCAGGTGTGCTTTGTGTTGATGTTGCCGCCGCTGCCGTTTCGTTTGAGGACGCGTGCATTGCTGCTGTCGCTGGCGTTTTCTTGGGGGACGTGTGCGTCGCTGTTGTTGCCGTTGTTGCTGACGCTGCTCCTGCTGCCGCAACTGCTTTCGTCTCTTTAGCAATGCGCTTGTTGTGGCGATTGATCACCTTTGTTAGGGCGCGATCATCCAAATATTCAACAGTTTCAAGCTGTTTCGCTATGTCTAAAAGTGCTTTTTCCATGACTGCGATTATAAATGAGTTACATACCTCATCGTAGATTTATGCGGTAGGCTTGCGCTCAAAACATCCCTAAAACAAAAGTGCTCTACAAAACTATTAGATCGCTCCGCCGAAAAGGGGCTGATGTGTCGTATCATGGAACTATCTGTTTGCTAGGGTGCCCGATGGACTTCCTAAGGGCTACTGGAAGCAGTTACTATGAACATTTTCGCTACGAAGGGTAGGATTCATGGTCTCTCGCATCTATGTTGAGAAGAAGTTCGGCTTTGATGTTGAAGCGCAACAATTATTGCAGGAGTTGCGCACCGTTATTGTGGATGGTCTACCACAAGAAACCACCGCTCGCATTATTAATATGTATGATGTCGAAGGCATTAGTGATGAGCTGTTTAATCAGTGTGTGCCTACGGTATTTAGCGAACCTCAGGTTGATAACGCTTCAACAACGTTTCCTGTTGAAGGAGTCGTAATTGGTGAAGCGGGCAGCGGCGAAGGCATCCTTTCTGTTCCAGAAGGCATGCAGATTTTTGCTGTTGAACCACTTCCTGGTCAGTTTGACCAGCGTGCTGATTCGGCAAGTGAATGTATTCAGCTTATCTCTCAGGGAGAACGCCCTGTAGTTCGTGCGGTGAAAGTGTATGTGCTCGAGGGTGACCTTAGTGAAGAAGCTCTTGCTGCCATTAAGCATTACGTAATTAATCCTATTGAATCCCGCGAGGCCTCACTCGCGTTGCGCGATACGTTGGCAATGCAAATTCCAGAGCCTCAGCCCGTTGAAATAGTTGATGGCTTCATCGATTTAGACGAAGCAGGCTTGGCTCAATTCCTTAAAGATCGTGGTCTTGCTATGGACTTGGCAGATATCACGTTTTTCCAGGAGTATTTCCGCGATACCGAAAAGCGCAATCCTACCATAACTGAAATTAAAGTAGTTGATACGTACTGGTCTGACCATTGTCGTCATACTACGTTTGGTACCGAACTTACCAATGTTCAAATTGATGACGAAGTTGTAAAACTTGCTTTCGACAAATATTTGGCAATGCGTTCGGAGCTTGGTCGCGAACATAAGCCTGTGTGCTTGATGGATATGGGCACTATTGGTGCTAAATACCTGCGTGCGCATGGTGGTTTGAAGGATTTGGATGAATCCGAGGAAGTTAATGCCTGCACGGTTAAGTGCAAGGTGGACGTTGATGGGGAAGAGCAGGATTGGCTGTTCCTTTTCAAGAACGAGACACACAATCATCCTACTGAAATTGAACCTTTTGGTGGCGCTGCAACATGTGTGGGAGGCGCAATTCGTGACCCACTTTCAGGGCGTAGCTACGTCTATCAGGCAATGCGTGTTACTGGTGCGGGCGATCCTACTGTTCCTGTTTCAGAAACACTTGAAGGCAAGCTTCCTCAACGCAAGCTGGTTACTACTGCAGCTGCTGGTTATTCTTCCTACGGTAATCAAATTGGCTTGGCAACAGGCCAGGTGCATGAGCTCTATCATCCTGGCTATGTTGCAAAGCGCATGGAAGTTGGTGCTGTTGTTGGTGCAACTCCTGCTGATCACGTTCGTCGTGAAGAACCCGCTCCAGGAGATAAAGTTATTTTACTAGGCGGTCGCACTGGTCGTGATGGTATTGGCGGTGCAACAGGTTCTTCCAAAACGCAAAATGTTGAAAGTATTGAAACATCTGGCGCAGAAGTTCAAAAGGGTAATGCTCCTGTTGAGCGTAAGATTCAGCGTTTGTTCCGCCGTGGTGAAGCGTGCCGCTTAATCAAACGTTGTAACGACTTTGGCGCTGGCGGTGTTTCGGTGTCTATTGGTGAGTTATGTGATGGCTTGCTGATCGACCTCAATCAGGTTCCTAAAAAATATGAAGGTCTCGATGGTACCGAATTGGCAATTTCTGAAAGCCAGGAGCGCATGTCAGTTGCACTTGCTGCTGAAGATGTTGATGAATTTATTCGCTATGCGCACGAAGAAAACTTGGAAGCTACCGTGGTGGCAACCGTTACCGAAGAGAAGCGTTTGCGCATGGAATGGAATGGGGATGCCATTGTAGATGTAAGCCGTGAGTTCTTGGCATCTAATGGCGCTCCAAAGCATCAGGATGTTCATGTTTTGCAGGGTGATACCTATGAGCCTCAGTGGGCAGGCGACACGCTTTCCGATCGCATGATTTCGCTGCTGAGCGATTTGAACGTTTGCTCTAACAAGGGCTTGGGCGAGCGTTTTGACTCCACCATCGGTGCTGCAACGGTCTTGATGCCTTATGGTGGTAAAACTCAGCTTACGCCTGCGCAGGCTATGGTTTCTAAATTCCCTGTTGATGGCGAAACTACCACCGCAAGTGCTATGGCTTGGGGCTTTAATCCTTATCTGTCAGAAAAGAATCAATTCAAGGGTGCTTATTTGGCGGTTGTTGAAAGTGTTGCTCGTTTGGTAGCAACAGGTTTCACGCGCGATGCTGCGTATTTATCCTTGCAAGAATATTTCGAGCGTTTGCGTAACGATCCCGATCGCTGGGGTAAGCCTGCCGCTTCTGTTTTAGGTGCTTTGATGGCACAGGTTGATTTGGGTATTGGCGCTATTGGCGGCAAGGACTCCATGTCGGGCAGCTTTGAAGATTTGGATGTTCCTCCAACGCTTATCAGTTTTGCTGTTTCCACGGGTTCAATCGATAGGGTGATTTCTCCGGAATTTAAGCAGGAGGGAAGCCGTGTTATTCGTATTGCTCCACGCTTCTATGATGAGGATGCACTGCTTCCTGATGTTGAAGGTTTGAACGCCACCTTTGATTTAATGGAACGCTTAATCAGTGAAGGCACTGTAGTAGCTGCGGCAACACCAGGATATGGTTGCATGGCAGAGACGCTCTTTAAGATGTGTGTTGGCAATGGCATTGGTTTGGAGCTTACTGACGCGGGTGTTGCCAATTCTAACGCCGAACTCGACGATTTGTTTACACTTGCTTATGGCAGCTTTGTCGTTGAACTTGCTGCTGATGCTGCAATGCCTAAAGCAACTGACCTTGTAAGTGTTATCGAGCTTGGCGAAACTACATCTGAATACACCCTTTCTGCATTCGGTGAAACTCTTGACATGACACAGCTCCAAGAAGTTTGGGAACATGGCATTGAATCGGTATTTCCTTACCGTCACGAAGATGTAGCGGTTGAACAAATTAGCTGGTCAGAGCGCCTGCCGTTAGTTTGTGATGAGAAATTCGCTAAGCCTCGTGTGATTATTCCTGTATTCCCTGGAACAAACTGCGAATATGACACTGCTCGTGCATTTGAGCGTGTGGGTGCGGTGCCTGAGGTTTTGGTAATTAATAACCTTTCACCTAATGCGGTTATCGAAAGCACTAAGGCTTTGGTTGCTGCAATTAACAATAGTCAGATTATTATGCTGCCTGGTGGCTTCTCTGGTGGCGACGAGCCTGATGGCTCCGCTAAGTTCATTACGGCATTCTTCCGTTCTGCTGAGGTAACTGAAGCGGTGCGCGACTTGCTGCAGAACCGCGATGGTTTAATGCTTGGCATTTGTAATGGTTTCCAGGCGCTTGTTAAGTTAGGCTTAGTTCCTTATGGCGACATTGTTCCAGCAACTTCTGATGCTCCAACGCTTACGTTTAACGAAATTGGTCGTCACCAAAGCAGATTAGTTCGCACTCGCGTTGCGTCTAGCTTGTCTCCATGGCTTTCTTGCTGCAAGGTGGGCGACATTCATACCGTTGCTATCAGCAATGGCGAAGGTCGTTTCGTGGCAAATCCTGAAGTGCTTGAAAAGATGAAAGCTGCTGGCCAGATTGCAACTCAATATGTTGATGAAGCCGGTAAGCCTTCTATGGATTGGGCAGTTAATCCGAGCGCTTCCATTTTGGCAATCGAAGGTGCTACCAGCCCTGATGGCCGTGTATTTGGCAAGATGGGTCACAGCGAACGCAGCGGTAACGGATTGTACAAAAACGTTCCAGGTAATTTATATCAGCCTATTTTTGAAGGTGGCGTGAATTACTTCGCGTAAGGATATAGTCGATCTGTTTGTCTAGCGCCTCGTATTACACGAGGCGCTTTTATTATCCTGAGCATATTTTCCTTGTTGCTTAATTAATTTGTAATCTTTTTTGAATGTTGAAGTGAACTTAATCGTAAACATGAACCAATCCTTGTTTAGTTCTTTCACGAGCCCATCTACTGTGTTGAATGGACCAGAAATGAATGCTATGGATTAAAATAATCAGCATGAGACCATCAATGAGAATAAACAGCCCAAGAAAATATTGATCGTAGAAGATGATGCTTCTATCAGCGATATTGTATATTCAACGCTTTCTGAAGAAGGGTATGAATGTCATCCTGCTTATTCGGGAACAGAAGCTCGTATGCTAATAGAACAGGGATTGACGTTTGATCTGGCAATATGTGACTTGATGTTGCCTGGTCTACCAGGCGAAGAGGTGGTTGCACTTATTCGTTTCAAAAGCACTGTTCCGATTTTGGTAACGTCGGCAAAAGCTCAGGTGGTTGATAGAGTTGCTCTTTTACGGATGGGCGCTGATGACTACTTGGTTAAGCCTTTTGACTTGGATGAACTTTCGGCGCGTGTTGAAGCTTTGCTGCGTCGATCGGCGGGTATGGCTGATACTGGTGCAATGAATGCTAACGACTCCGAAGAACAACCGCGTGTGTTGTTCGCTAAGTCAAAAGACGAACCATGCGTTAAGGAAACATTGAAAAGGTGATGATACTAGATGGTTTCTTTCACAATGGGTCAAAAATCAATAAAGGTGTTTCCAAGTGCGAAGCCGAATAAGCCAGTGATTTACTTAAACACCTTTAACCATGAAGGTGACCAAGTCCTTCAGCAAGTCAATGCATCTGTCCGAGAAGAGTTTTCGTTAGTAGAAATAAGCAATCTTAAGTGGAATCACGATATGGTTCCATGGGACGTTCCGCCTGTCATGAAAAATGATGACCCGTATACCGGTGGTGCTAACGAATATTTACAAATGCTATTAAATGATATTTTGCCTGAAGCGGAGAAGGCAATAGTAGGGAATCCTTCATGGCGTGGTATTGCAGGCTATTCTTTAGCTGGTTTATTTGCGCTGTATGTAATGTATCAAACAACCGTCTTTTCTCGGATTGCTAGCGTTTCTGGTTCGTTGTGGTTTCCTGGGATCAAGAACTTTGTTTTTTCGCATGAGCTTACAAATAAACCTGACTGCATATACTTCTCGCTTGGAAGTCGCGAGCGTAAGACTCGAAACAAAATTTTGCAACGTGTTCAGGAAAATACGGAAGAAATAGAAGTATTTTTTAAAAAACAAGGAATTGAAACAATTTTTCAGTTAAATCCAGGTAATCATTTTCAGGATGGTGCTCTACGTTGTGCGTTAGGGATTGAGTGGATGCTTACTGGGCGGAAAAAAAGTTACAATTATGGTTCGCACAAGAAGGATTTGTAATGAATGAAACGCTTGCACAAAAGCTCAGTGAATTGAATAACGATTTCTATCGCGGTCAATCAACCTCGTTTTCTGATACACGTAAGGCGAAATGGCTTGGCTGGGAGCGCTGTCTTGCGGAAATGGGAAAGTATTCGGAGGACGCTTTTTCTGGAACAAATAATTCTGGGCGTGAAACGCTTTCTGTGTTGGACGTTGCCTGTGGGAATTTGCGATTCGAAGAATTTTTGGCAACATCCTTGCCAACTACAACATTAAAGGTAGTTGCGCTGGATTCTTGCGATGATCTAGTTTCCGATGCGCGAGCAAGTACTGATGTTAACTATATTCATTGTGACGTGATACAAGAGCTCTCAAAATCGGAGTTTGATAGCGGGTTAGCACGTTGTTTGAGTGCTTATAAAATCTGCCCAGTTGACTTAAGTGTTTCGTTTGGTTTTATGCATCATATTCCGCTTCTTGAATGGCGAACATCATTGCTTCAAAGCCTTGTAGGTGCAACTGCACAAGGTGGATATGTGGTGGTTTCTTTCTGGCGGTTTATGGACAACGAAAGCATGGCGAAAAAAGCTCAGGTTACCCATGAACAGGCACAAGAATACCTTAGTAATCAGGGTTTCTTGGATACGCAAGACCTAGCCGAATTCAATGAAGGCGATTATCTTATTGGTTGGCAGAACACGCCAGGTGTTTATCGCTATTGCCATAGTTTTTCAGATGCAGAAATTGATGCGCTTGTTGAAGACGTTGCCAACAAGGCTGATTGCGTGGCTCGCTTTCGAGCCGATGGTCGCACGGGAAATTTGAATGAATATCTGGTGTTGCACGTCAAATAACGTCGTACGTTACTGCAGGATTTTAACGTAGGACTTTAACGTAGGACTCGATTCAATTCTCCAAGAAAAACTTCTATATGTTTATTAACCTCATTAGGGGCATCCGTATTTGAATTGTGCCCAGCACGAGGAATTTCCACAAAAGAAAGTCCTGTTCTTAGCGCCCATTGTTGATTGTATTTTTTCGCCATGGCGGCCTGATCCTGTTCGCCCCATAAAAGTAACGTGGGGCAGGTTGGCCTGCCGAAGGGATTAGTGCTTGCGTCAACTTCGGTTTTCTCTATGGCATCAGCGAGGATTTTATATCCATGGGCAGCAAGTTCACAGAATTCCTTCTTGGTGTAGCTTGCTATCATTTTTCGCATAAGATTTTGCCCATACAAAGTAGTAGAGCAGCCTTTTGCAGTCATTTTTTTGAGCATTCCCCAGGGAATTCCTTGATACATTGCTTTAGTGTGCTTGAGCGCGGTGATTTCCCATTTGTGATAGTACGCCCGTGCAAGTGGCGCGGAATCTATGCTTACGAATCCCTTTGCTCGTCCTGGAAAAAGCGAAAGAAATGCTTGTGAAACATAACCACCCATAGATTGACCAATCAAAATAGGATTGGTAATTTCTTCGACCTTTAGGATGCCGAGCAACATGGTGGCTAAATCATCCATAGAGAACTTCAACGAAAATGGGCGCGATTTTCCATGAGCAGGTGGATCCCACACTAAGCAGTTGGTCTTCTCCATAAAGTGGCTTAGTTGGCGGTTAAATAGCGTATGATCCGCTGTTAGACCTGGGAGAAAGATAAGCCAAGTGTCGGTAGCTTTTTCGGTCGCCCTGGATATCCAATATGTAATGGTGCCAAGTTCTGTTTTGTGATGCTTTAATTCCATGCTGCTTATCCTGCTTGATGCTTTTGAGTGCCCTCTTAACTAATGCTTCTAAAAATGTGTAGCCTTGAGAATACCTTAGATTGTTAACGTTATAGGACAAAGGTGGACAATCTGTAAGGAAATCGATTTCTTGCAAAATGCTCATGCTATTTTCCTCTGGGTAGTTTTTGCTTTAAAACAAGTTTTAGGCTGGTATTCGAACTTAACTAAAGGAGTTTGCATGAAAGAAATTGCTCATAATCTATATCAGTTTTCGCAGTATATTCCGCCTATTGAATTCACTATTCATTAATACCTGCTGGCAAGCATCCTGCATTTTTATTTGCTTCTGGAACAAAACAGCAGGTAGAATCTATTGTTCTTGAAATAAAAGAAATCCTTGGCGGTCAGCCTTTGGAATATGTGTTTGTTTCTCATATGGAAAGTGATGAAGCAGGTGGTTTAACCGTTCTTAAAGAGGTTTTCCGAATATAAAAGTGATATGTGGGCAACTTGCTGCGCGTGAGCTTCCTGGTTGGGGCTATACGGGCGAAGTTGTTGCCAAATGCGGTAGGGCATGGTTTTTGCATTGAATTCATATAGTGATTGCTGCTTAAACATAATGGGGACCGCTTCGCGATCCCCATTAACGTGCTTGTTTGTGGCTTAACAAAACCTAGGCTTATAGGCGAAAACCTATTGTCTGTTTGTAAAAGTTTAGTCGCGGGTAAGCTTGCGATGAATACGATGCGGTTTTGCAGCTTCTTCGCCTAAGCGTTCAATCTTGTTCTTTTGATACGCTTCAAAGTTTCCTTCAAACCAGTACCAATTACCAGGATTTTCATCAGTTCCTTCCCATGCCAAAATGTGGGTTGCAATACGGTCTAAGAACATACGGTCGTGGCTGGTGATTACCGCACATCCCGGGAAAGCAAGCAGTGCTTCTTCGAGGCTTTCGAGGGTTTCCACATCCAAGTCATTGGTGGGTTCGTCCAACAACAACAGGTTACCACCTTGCTTTAAAGTGAGGGCTAAGTTCAAGCGGTTGCGTTCGCCACCCGAAAGTACACCAGCTGGTTTCTGTTGGTCAGAACCCTTAAAACCGAAATTAGCAACATAGGCACGGCTTGGAATTTCAGCATCTCCTACTTTGATGTAGTCAAGTCCATCAGAAACAACCTCCCAAAGGGTTTTCTTGTCATCAAGGCCTTCGCGATTTTGATCAACATAAGAAATTTGTACTGTTTCGCCCAGTTCAAGTGTGCCGCTGGTTACTTCTTCTTTGCCGACAATCATTTTGAACAGGGTGGATTTACCAACGCCGTTAGGGCCAATCACACCAACAATGCCGTTGCGGGGAAGGGTAAAAGAAAGATCGTCAATTAGTACGCGGTCGCCAAATGCCTTATGAAGGTGTTCGGCAACGAGCACCTTTGACCCAAGGCGAGGACCAACAGGAATACGAATTTCATTTGCATCAACTGTTTTGATGTTGCGTGCTTCTGCTTCCATCTGCTCGTAGCGTTCAAGACGCGCTTTATTTTTAGCTTGGCGTGCCTTAGGGCTTGAACGTACCCATTCCAACTCGTTTTTCATGCGTTTGGCGAGTTTTGCCTGCTGCTGGCCTTGTGCCTCTAAGCGCGCAGCTTTTGTTTCCAGATATGTTGAATAATTACCTTTGTAGGGATATAGGTGGCCACGATCTACTTCGCAAATCCATTCGGCAACGTTGTCTAGGAAATAACGGTCGTGGGTAACTGCAAGCACCGCACCCTGGTAGCGTTTCAAGAATTGTTCAAGCCATAGTACTGATTCGGCATCTAAGTGATTGGTTGGTTCGTCAAGCAATAGCAGGTCAGGCGCTTCAAGCAAAAGCTTGCAAAGTGCAACACGCCTGCGTTCGCCACCTGATAGGACGCTTACAGGCGCATCGGGATCAGGACATTGTAGGGCATCCATTGCTTGGGATAGCTGGCTGTCCAAGTCCCAGCCGTTTGCGGCGTCAATTTCTACTTGCAAAGTGCCCATTTCTTCCATGAGTGCGTCGAAATCTGCATCTGGATCTGCCATTTCAGCACCGATAGCGTTGAATCGTTCGACTTTCGCCAAAATATCAGCAAATGCCTGGCGAATGTTTTCTATAACGGTGGCATTTTCGTCGAGCGGCGGTTCCTGCTGCAGAATGCCAACGGTGTAGCCAGGGGTAAGGCGGGCTTCACCTGCCGAAACATCCTCGAGTCCTGCCATCACTTTAAGAAGGGTAGACTTACCCATACCATTTGGACCCACAACGCCAATTTTCGCGCCTGGATAAAAGGAAAGAGTAACGTCATCCAGAATTACTTTATCGCCGTGAGCTTTTCGAGCCTGATACATCTGGTAAATAAACTCTGCCATGGTTTCAAGCCTTTCTTATGATTTGCGTTTTGAAACGTGGATTTGCGTTATTGTCGCATGTTTAGGGACGTATTGCACCTACTTGTTTAGAAGTTCATTATGCATCGCGCAAAACATTGCTTAAGAAATCATCGTCAAAGGGTAGTGCGTCCGAAAACAAGTATTGGGCATCGCTTGCGATAACCAAGTAGTTATCTTCCAAGCCAAAATCAGCATCATCACAAGGAATAATATCCGCGTATGCAAAAACGCTTTGTACAGTAGTTACAACACTGCGCAAAAAAGAGACATCTTCACCTTCGCATTCGCTTACTACATTAGCTGCGTATACGCCACCTGGCAGGAGTCGCTTTTTTACGAGGAGCATTGCCTCTTGAGACGCTAGTGATAATACGGGTTCTTTTCCCGAGAAAGTGTCGTTTACTATTGCTGCATAACGCTTGTGGGTTGTTTCCAAGAAGTGACGGCCATCCGCGGTAATCAGTCTCGCTTGTTCAGCTGCTCTGGGATAGTCTTCAAATAGCTGATCTAAGAAAAACCAACGTTTAGCTATATTGGTTATTGATTGGTCGAATTCGACAGTATCTAAGAAATATTCTGGCATGGTGGATAGTACATGTTTTGGCCACGCGTAACCTCCGCCGCCAATCATGAGTAGTTGATTGCCAGGTAAATCTGCATCGAATATATGATCAAAAGCGCGTTGATAGGCAAACACGGGAATGTAACGCCGCTCATCTAAATAGGTAGCCGATTCATAGGCGCCGTGTTGTTCTAACACGCGTATAGGGCTTCCCTCGTTATCTTCTACGGTGTGAATACACGCTGTGCCTGATGCGGTTTTTACAAGGTGGACATCTTTTGTGCGTGCGTGGGCTGCTGCCGCAATAGCACCTAGCGCTAAAGCGAATCCCGCAAAAGCGGGTATAAAACGAGTGATATGTTTGAGCGAAAACAGTTTCATATGTAGTAGTGTATTTTAGGTTGAAGATGAACAGGGACAAGAAAAGGAAAAAGTGGTGAATTTAGCGTATAGAGCGAAAAATGAAACGGCAGTCGGTCATATTGCCGCGCTATTCACTATTCTTGTTTGGGGCACCACGTTTGTGTCGACGAAAGTCCTTCTGCAAGATTTCACTCCCATTGAAATTCTGTTTGTTCGTTTTGTCATGGGACTCGTAGCCCTATTCATTATTGCGCCTAAAGTTCTTGGTTGGATGGGGTGGCGCCACGAACGTCTTTTTGTGTTAGCGGGCTTATTCGGAGTAACTCTTTATTATTTGCTGGAAAATATTGCGCTCACTGAAACATTGGCAACTAATGTTGGCGTAATAGTTTCAGTGTCTCCATTTTTTACTGCCTTGTTGGAGCGGATAGTAAACAAAGGCAATAAACTTTCAATTCAATTCATTATCGGATTTGTTGTTGCCATGATAGGCATTGGCTTTATTAGCTTTTCTGAAACAGGTCTTCATTTTAGTTTTTCCGGGGATACCCTTGCTCTTTTGGCGGCTGGAGTATGGGCGTGCTATTCGGTATGTATGACGCGTATTGCGCTGCTTGGTCTTTCAACAATAAAAGCAACGCGTCGTGTGTTTGAATATGGTATTTTATTTATGATTCCTGTTCTGCCTTTGCTTGGGTTTGCGCCTGAGGCTAGTGCTTTCTGCAATCCTATCAATGTAGGTAATTTGGTATTTCTTGGATTGGGCGCTTCGGCTGCCTGTTTCGTTACTTGGAATTTCTCGGTTAAGCGTTTGGGTGCAGTTTCAACAAGTGTGTATGTTTATTTGATTCCTGTTATTACTGCGGTTGCCTCATGGTTAATTCTGTCAGAACAGCTTACGCCTCTTGCATGGTTTGGTGTTGCACTAACGCTTATAGGCTTGGGCGTATCTCAGTTTTCGTTTGCTCGGACAAAGTAGTGTTGCGTTGCTGTAATCGCCACTAGAGCTATTTATCGTATCGGCCTATGAACCGTAACTGTGTTTTGCAAGTTTGTAATCTAGTATTTGCCGTTTTTAGGCAAAGTGATCTGCAAAAAGGTATGAAGTATATATCTGCTTTCGGATAAAGCTATGCGGACAGGTGTTATTTGTTCGTTCGCTACAAATAATCGTTGGATTTTTACGTTTTAAGATTGCCTGTTTATAGCAATTGGAGCATCAGAAAAATAGGAATATATACTTCGTGTCTTTTTGCAGATCACTTCTTGGATGTTTGTCTAGAAACTTGTGCTTTTATCAAAAAGCTTTGTCCTCAATCGAAAACCCTTGCCTTCGTCAATAGGCTTTGTGTTTATCAAGAAACTCGTATCAAAAACTTGTGCTTTCATCAATAAATCCTGCGTTCATCAAAAAGCCCTGTCGCTTTCATTTGCGACAGGGCTTGAATTTAAAGCTTACGGTAGAGGCTTGGGACTCAAAATCAAAGCTTTGAGTCTTATTAAGCTTTTGCATTTTTGGTAGTTCGTTGGTTTGGTACCCGATAGTCCAATGACCTGTTGGCTTTGTTTTGTTGCTGCTAACGAGCTGCAACGAGCCACATTACAACGAGCTACCCTCTGTATGCCACTCTGTAAGGCGAAACCTTACAGAGTGGGCTTGCAAGGCACCCTTATGGAAGGATGAAAGATAAAGCGTGGGATTCCAGGAATACCACTATGCAGAGAACTACCAGCATACCGATACTCCAAGGAATAACCTTCTTGAACAGGTTTGACTCGTGTTCGCCTGTGGTTACAGCAGCGATAGCCAAAGATTGAGGCGAAATCATCTTGCCAATTACGCCACCCATGGTGTTCGATGCCAAGAACAGGTCTGGGGTAACATGCGCAAGGGATGCATTTGATTGAGCAGCTTCGTATTGCAAGCTGGAGAACAAAGCATTTGCGGATGTGTCAGAACCAGTAACTGCGGTACCAACCCAGCCAAGCATTGGGGAAATAAATGCGAACAGCGCACCTGTGCTTGCTAGGAACTGGCCAATAGAAATGGTCTGACCAGAGAAGTTCATGATGTAGGCAAGACCTAATACCAAAACGATGGTAAGTGATGAAAAACGCATAGCAACGAAGGTCTGGCCAAGCTGCTTGAAAGAAGATCCAAGGGTAATCTTAAACATGCCTTTATTGGTGAACAGTGCATAAACAATAGTAGTAAGTACTGCCGCAATGAAAAGCATAGTGCCAGGATTTGACAGCAAGTTCAGCGTGTACGTAGTTCCTGGATCCGAGCCTGCAGCATTTAGTACGTTGCCTGCAAGACCAGGGAATGGGATTTTAATATCGGTGCTTGCCAGTAAAGTTGGGATAGCAAGTTTGCATACTGCAAATACTGCAACAACGATGATGTAAGGAACAAGTGCCATCCAAGCGCGAACAGCAGGAAGCTTGGTGGTTTCGGTTTCATTCAGAGGAGCCATGCCAAAGCGTTCACGTGCTTCAGCAACGTTGCGAGGCTTAACGAACTTCAGGAATACAACGCTTACACCTAAGGAAACAAGCGCTGCACAAACGTCGGTCAACTCGTATGCGAAATGGTTGGAGCACCACCACTGAACAATAGCGAATGAGAAACCAATTACCAAAGCATGCAGCCAGCAGTCACGTAAACCTTTGCGACCGTCAAGAATGATAACAACAAGCAGTGGAACAAAGAGTGCGAATAAAGGTGCCTGATAACCTACGATAGCAGCTACGTGCTGCGCGGTTTCAAGAGCGGCAGATGCGTCACCAGCGGCAACCATGTTACCAGCGGTGGTAATAGGAGTACCAGCAGCACCATAAGCAACTGGTGCAGTGTTTGCAATCAAAACTGCAAGAGCGGCTTTCATTGGTTTAACGCCTAATGCCAAAATCATGGTTGCGGTAATTGCGATAGGGGCACCGAAACCAGCAAGTGCTTCAAGCAAACCGCCGAAGCAGAATGCGATCAATACTGCTTGGATGCGGATGTCGCCGCCACCAATAATGTCGAATAGGCTTTTGAAGTCTTCAGCGCGTCCTGAAACGGAAGTAACTTCGTAGAACCAAACCGCCATGATGATGATGAATACGATAGGGAAGGCGCCATAACATGCACCTTGCACACCCGAAAGAAATGCAAGGTGAGCAGGCATATGAAAAGCGAAAACAGCAACAAGGAATGCAACGAGCAGTGCAACTGCTGCTGAAACATGAGCTTTTGCCTTTACCGCTACCAGCATAATAAAGAATGCAACAAGTGGAACACATGCTACTAATGCTGAAAGGGCAAGGTTGCCCGCAACAGGATCAACCACAGCTTGGAACATAAGCGACTCTCTTTCAATACTAGGAAACGTATACTTGTAAGTCCTTTCATCAAGCGCAAAGTGAATGATTGAAAGCTAGAAACGTTCTCTAAGCGCTTTATGAAGCGGCTTACAATTTTTTAACGTATCCATACTAATGAGACTTAACTTGATCTTTCTTCTTGGTCGATTAGCGGTTATTTGAAGGCTATGAAGGGACGGTTTTTGTTAAATTCTTTTTGGTGCCTACCGTTTACGGCTCCGTCAACGGTAGTTGATTATTTCCCAAATATGCCCTTGATGTGGGTGTATGTAAATTTAGATTTAAGAACACCACCTGATTTACTGATTGAAAAATCACCTTAAGAATGCGAGCTGCTATGCTGGCCGCCGAAATCTTATTGCAAATCTTGTTGCTACAGCTAGGAAACCGCCGTATATAAAGTATGCTGAAATTAATAACGAAAGCTGGATACTAGCTTTGAAACACTAAGATAATTCTAATATTTGAGTAAACATGCAAGAAAGAGGAGCGCTATGTACGTAACTTGTTTAGACCTTGAAGGGGTTTTAGTTCCTGAAATTTGGATTGCTTTTGCTGACGCAACAGGCATTCCTGAACTTAAGCGTACAACGCGTGACGAACCTGACTACGACAAGCTCATGAATTTCCGTTTGGCAGTTCTTAAAGAGCACGGTTTGGGGTTGAAAGAAATTCAGGACGTAATTGCGACTATTGATCCCATGCCAGGTGCGAAGGAGTTCCTCGATGAACTTCGTGCCATGTGTCAGGTAATTATTATTAGTGATACGTTTACTCAGTTTGCGAAGCCTTTGATGGAAAAGCTTGGATGGCCAACGCTTTTCTGCAATGAGTTAGAAGTTGCCGAATCAGGCGAAGTAACAGGTTTCAAGATGCGCTGTGAGCAGTCAAAACTCACTACGGTGCGTGCACTTCAAAGTGCTGGTTTGGAAACCATTGCTGCTGGAGATAGCTTTAATGATTTGGGCATGATTCGTGCAAGTAAGGCAGGATTTTTGTTCAAGAGCACCGATTCTATTAAGGCAGACAATCCTGACGTTCCTGCTTTTGAAACGTATGACGAGCTTATGGGGGCAATCAAACAGGTAATTCTGTAAAAATCGCATACAGTATTAGGCATGCAGTATTAGACATACAACTTTCGATAAGGGTAGGTACTAGCTCAGTCATACAGCATTGGACATACAACATTAGACATGTGACTTTCGACATGTGGTTTTAGAGCAGAAGATAATTTCAAGTTTGAACCACCTAAGAATCAATTGCGAACTATTAGCCCTGGGATATTTTTCTGGGGCTTTTTAACAGGGATCATTAAAGGGGAGGTTCGTGGTTCAATAAACGGCAAGGTATCAGTTTGATGGATTTAGCGATTTATTACTCAACAAAGTGCGTAACTAGTTACAATACATGCCGTTTAACATTTTTGAATTATTAAAAACGGCAATACGTTATTTGGGGAAAGCTCCTCTTACACAATGTCCCCAAGGAGGTTTCCGCGTGAGAATTATTAAATATTTAAAGAGCTCCAAAGTTGCGGTAATCCTTATTACGCTTTTACTTATTGTTCAGGCATTTGCTGATCTGTCGCTTCCTCGTTACACCTCGGATTTGGTTGACGTAGGTATCCAGCAGGGAGGCATAGAACATGCTTCACCTGATGAAATGAGCGCGGATACGTTTAACTATATCTGTATGCTTGCGAGCGAAGCAGATGAAGATCTTATTCGTAATTCCTATGCGCAAAGCGAAGCAGACCGAGAAGAGAATGGAAACACTCAAAACGGAACCGAAGTCAGCCAAGCTGGCACCTACAAAATAACCGATCAAGGTATTGACCAACGTGATGCGCTGGATTCTGTTATAGCCTTGCCGTTGGTGTTAGTACATATGCAGGATTTGGCGGGTCAGTCATCGGGGAATTCTGCTGCCGCTATGTCAATTGACTTAAACAACTTTAGTTGGGAAGAGCTCTATGCTGCCTACGAGTCAGGCGCAATAAGCAAAACTGAAATTCAAAGTTTTATTGATCAGGCTCGATCAGCTTTTGGAAATATTGATGATTCCCTAATCCAGCAACAGGCTATTGTTGCGGTTAAGGCTGAATACGAAGCACTTGGTTTGGATTTGAATGCTATTCAGCTTCAGTATCTTGCCTGGTTAGGCGCTCAAATGCTGGGTGTTGCTGCTCTGATGATGGCGGCTTCTATTTCGGTTGGTTTTGTGGCATCGCGAACTGCTGCAAAGATTGCGCGAACGCTGCGTGAACATCTTTTTGAAAAGGTTGTTTCATTTTCAGATGCTGAAGTGCAGTCATTTTCTGCTGCATCATTGATTACGCGTGGTACAAATGATATCCAACAAATCCAAATGGTCTTGGTAATGTTTTTGCGCATGGTGTTGTATGCGCCAATTCTTGCCATTGGCGGCATCATTATGGTTTCGCAAACGAATCTTGCCATGAGCTGGATTATTGTGCTGGCAATTGTTGTTATTGGTATTGTTATTGCTTTGCTTATGACGCTTGCTCTTCCTAAATTCAAAATTATGCAAAAGCTTATCGACCGCGTTAATTTGGTTTCGCGCGAAATGCTTACGGGTATGTCGGTCATTCGTGCTTTTGATAGGCAGGAATATGAAGAGGCGCGTTTTGATGAGGCAAGTACAGCTCTGTATAAAACGCAGTTATTCACAAACCGGGTAATGACTTTCATGATGCCAACCATGATGCTTGTCATGAATGGTGTTTCTGTTCTGATTGTTTGGGTTGGCGGTTCCTATATCGATGCTGGTGTCATCCAAACAGGCGACATGATTGCGTTTATCACCTATTCTATGGTTATCGTAATGTCATTTTTAATGATAAGCATGATTGCTATCATGCTGCCTCGTGCCGATGTTGCAGCTCAGCGCGTCAATGAGGTTTTAGGAACAGAAAATAGCATTCATGATCCAAAGGAATCTCAATATAATTTGCTTGACGTTGAAGCGAAGGGTTTGCCGGTTGAATTCGATGACGTGACCTTTGCTTACAGCGAGGGAAGCGATCCTGTTCTTCATGATGTGAGCTTTGTTGCGGATCCGGGCAAAACAACAGCCATTATTGGTTCAACGGGATCTGGTAAATCAACCATTATGAAGCTGATTGAGCGCTTCTATGATGTAAGCGAAGGTGCCATTCGTGTTGGCGGTGTGGATGTTCGCAACATGAATCAGCACGAACTACGTCACGAATTGGGATATGTTCCTCAGAAAGCGTTTCTCTTTTCGGGCACTATTGAATCAACTATTGCATACTCTAACCAGGATATGGATACTAGTCGTGTGCGGCAGGCTGCTGACATTGCTCAAGCAACAGAATTTATTGATTCAAAGGAAAACGGATTTACTTCAGAAATCAGCCAAGGTGGAACTAACGTTTCTGGCGGACAGCGCCAGCGTTTATCCATCGCTCGCGCTTTGGCAAGTAATGCACGGGTGCTTTTGTTTGACGATAGTTTTTCGGCGCTTGATTACGCTACGGATGCAAAGCTGCGCCATGCGCTAGCGGAACATGCTGCTGGCAAAACAATTATTGTTGTGGCGCAGCGCATAGCTACGGTTCTTAATGCAGATCAAATTCTTGTTTTAGAAGACGGAAAAATCGTGGGCAGGGGCACCCATAAGGAACTTCTTGAAAGTTGTTCTACGTACAGAGAGATTGCTCAATCTCAGTTGTCGGAAGAAGAACTGAAAGGAGGTGTTGCATAAATGAGTGCCGAAACCAAATCTCCTATTGAGGCTCGTGCAAATACGGGAAGGCGTCACGGACATGGCCCGGGTGGGCATCTAGGCATGATGCCTGGAGAAAAGGCTAATGACTTTAAAGGCTCCATGAAGAAGCTTTTAAAGTTTATGGGTCAGTTCAAGATTGCGATTGGCGTTGTGTTCATTTTTGCAATTGCTTCTACCGCCTTTAATATTGTGGGTCCACGAGTTCTTTCAACGGCAACCACCGAATTATTTGAAGGCATTAGCGCAAAAATTGCCGGAACAGGTGATATTAATTTTGATGCGGTAGGGGTAATTCTTATTGCTACCTTATTGCTCTATGCATTTTCTTCAATATGTTCATTTGTTCAGGGCTGGTTGATGACTCATGTCACGCAGCGCACCACCTATCTTCTGCGTCAAAAAATTTCACAAAAGATGGATGTGCTGCCTATGGGATATTTTGAGCGTACCAGCACGGGCGATATTCTATCTCGCATCACTAACGATGTTGATACGCTTGGTATGAATTTGAATCAAGGCATTACGACTCTCATCACTTCTGTTACAACCATCATTGGTGTTTTGGTCATGATGCTGAGTATGGATATCTTTATGACGCTCATTGCGTTGTTGGTCATTCCTGTTTCTGCAGTATTGGTAAAGGTGGTTGTAAGTCGCAGTCAAAAATACTTCCGTATGCAGCAAAACAGGTTAGGCGCTATTAACGGCCAAGTTGAAGAAACATTTTCTGGCCAGGCGGTTGTTCGCGCATTCGGAAAGGAAGAAGAAACTTTAGAAAAGTTCCGCAAAACTAATGCTGAACTGTATGAATCCGCTTGGAAGTCACAATTCCTTTCTGGCTTGATGATGCCCGTTATGAACTTTGTAAGTAACTTAGGTTATGTCGCGGTTGCTGTTGCGGGTGCTTTGTTTGCAATTAATGGGCGAATCACTGTTGGTGATATTCAGGCATTCATTCAGTATGTCAAGAATTTCACTCAGCCTATTACGCAGCTTGCGCAGGTATCTAATGTGCTGCAGCAAATGGCAGCGGCAGCAGAACGCGTATTTGAATTCTTGGATGCCGAAGAAGAATCTGAAGAGCATCCTAAGGTTGCAGCTAAAGATGTTAGCTGTGATGTTGAATTCGATCATGTTCATTTTGGCTATGATCCAGAAACACCGATTATTAAAGATTTCTCGGCGAAGGTTTCTGAAGGTCAAACTATTGCATTAGTTGGTCCTACGGGTGCGGGTAAAACCACCATGGTTAAGTTGCTTATGCGCTTCTACGATGTGAATAGTGGTGCTATTCGCATCGGCGGGTACGATGTGCGCGATTTTGGTCGTGATGATTTGCGTTCGCTGTTTGGAATGGTGCTTCAGGATACCTGGTTGTTTAAGGGTTCTGTCCGCGAAAATATTCGCTACGGTAGGTTGGATGCAACTGACGAAGAAGTGGAAGCTGCCGCAAAAGCAGCCTTTGCTGATACCTTTATTCGTACACTTCCTGGCGGATACGATATGGAAATCAATGAAGATGCGAGCAATATCAGTCAAGGCCAGCGTCAGCTGCTGACTATAGCGCGTGCTATTTTGGCGGATCGTAAGATGCTCATTTTGGACGAGGCCACAAGTTCGGTAGACACGCGTACCGAAGAGCGTATTCAAATGGCAATGGATAACCTTATGAAGGGTCGCACCTCGTTTGTTATTGCTCATAGGTTATCGACTATCAGAAATGCTGATTTGATTTTGGTTCTACAGGAAGGCGATATCGTAGAGCAGGGCACTCATGAGGGGCTGCTTGCTCGTGGTGGCGCATATGCTGAGTTGTATAATTCTCAGTTCGCGGAATAAATGGTACGGACGCTTAATAAAGAACGCGAATAAAGAAGCGCGCTGCCGCATCAGTTATTCTGGTGAGACAGCGCGCAATTAATCTAAGTAAAAACTACACCAAAAATTAATCTGACAATTAATGCAAAAAGACAGGTTTTTACTTGCAATACTTATAGTTACTAATAATAATTACCTTTAGTAACTATTTTGACTGCATGGAGCTGCTGTAAGAATGCTTATATCGCATAGTGGTCACGTAAAAATGCATGTAAAACGCATGGTGCATCTGCATGCTTCACGTATTCATGCGTATTTTCATTGTGCTTTGAATAACGTACCGTATGTTATTTTGTTTGTTTCCTGTAGTAGGGTGAGCAACGGAAGTGGATTTTAAAAGAGAAAGGGGATTATGGATAGCGAAGTAGTAGATGAATTTCTTCTTGCATGCCATCACGCGAAGGCAATTATTGCTCAAATGCCAGCGCTTCCTGATGGGGTAACGCCGCGCGATGTAAGAATTTGTGATACTTTGCAAGATCTTCAGCAAACGCATGAAAGTGTTCGAGTAAGCGATATCAGCGCTCGTATGCAGGTAACCCGTCCTAGTATCACCAAGGCAATAGTGAATTTGGAGTTGCTAGGCTATGTGGCTAAAAAAGTTGATCCTGTTGATAGGCGTGGCGTATTGGTTGAACTTACTGATCAAGGCAGGAAGCTTGTTCAGATTTTTGTTACTGATTATCACGCTTGGGTTGCAAATCAACTGCATGACATTACCGAACTCGATTTAAAAACCGCCACTCAAGTTATCTATAAAGTTGAAGCTGCGTTAGCTGAAGCAAAGCCAGACGAAGATAATATGACTTTGTTTAAGCAGCAGGTATTTAACCGTATACACGCTAATGTATGTCTGGATGATTCTGATTCTTGTGCGGGGAACAGCACAACTAATTCTCAATCTGAAAGAATAGCAAATCAAGCTGGTGATGCCGTGTGCTAGCAAATGAAGAACGCCGCATAGACACACGCTTTATTGCTTCTATGTTGGCATGTGGCATTATGTCGTTTTCGGGCGTGGTCGTTGAAACGGCAATGAATATTACTTTTCCTGCATTGATGTCTGAGTTTGGGGTAGACACTGCAACAGTGCAATGGGTAACAACAGGGTATTTGTTGATGCTTACCGCAATAATGCCTCTTTCGTCATATTTAAAGCGGCGTTTCAAAATGAAAGTCCTCTTTGCCGTTGCTATTACGTTCTTTCTTGCAGGTACCATACTGTGCGCTTTGGCTCCTGCTTTTGCGTTCCTTATCATTGGGCGTCTTTTTCAGGGTGTTGGTACAGGTGTTGCTTTGCCGCTTATGTTCAACATTGTTATCGAGCAAGCTCCGCTCGATAAAATGGGTCTCATGATGGGCGTTGCGACTCTAATTACCGCCACCGCACCTGCTGTAGGTCCTTCTGTGGGCGGTCTTATTGTTACCTGCTGGGGCTGGCGCATGATTTTTGTGGTGCTTCTCCCGTTTTTAATTGCATCCGCGTTTACAGGCATTGCTTCTATTCGCCAAGTAAGTGCTACCCAGAAAGCTAAGTTTAGTGTTTTGCAATTCGTGTTAATTGCGGCGGGTTTTTCTAGTCTTGTTTTCGGAGCGAATGCTGCTGCGGAATCTGGTTGGCTTAGTGCTCGGGTGCTTTTGCTTCTTCTGGGCGGGGTTGCTTTACTGGTGTTGTTCGGTGTGGCATCGTTGCGTTCGAATAACCCTCTTATTCGTGTGAGTATCTTTCGTAAAGTACCTTTTACGCTTAGCGTTTTATATGTTGTTTTGCTTTCGTCAATTGTATTGGGGTTGGGTTACTTAATTCCTTATTACGCTCAAACCGTATGTTCGAGTAGCGCTCTTGTTGCAGGATGTTTGCTTTTACCGGGCTGTATCATTGGGGCTATTTTGGCACCCTTAGGTGGAAGAATATTAGATGTTTTTGGCGCTCGCGGCCCTCTGACCTTTGGTGCAATTTGTCAGTTCGTAGCAATACTGTTGTTTATGGGTTTGGCGCTAGGAAATGCGGTATGGGTATTTGCTGCAGTGTATGTGCTTATACCAATTGCACAAGGGTTTTCAATGGCAAATTCAATCACTAATGGTTTGCGTTTTCTTCCTGAAGAGCTCAAGGCGGATGGCAATGCGGCTTTCAATACTTTGCAACAGTTGGGTGGAGCATTGGGTACCGCAATCGTTACTTCTATTGTTGGATCTGCACAGGCAGGAGTACCGCAGGATTTAGTTGCAGGAACCATTATTGGCACGCAAGAAGGATTCTTTGCTTTGCTTGCAATATCTGGAATCGCGATGGTGTGCTTGCTTGTGGTTTGCCTTTTAATGAAGCGCAATTCCAAGAAGGCATAGGTGTTATTCAGCGAAAAGTGTATATACAGAAAAGCCCTTTTGATCAGATAATCAAAAGGGCTTTAGCTTTTATGATGTTTGATCTCTAAAGACTATTTTGCTTTGCCTTGATTTGCTACAGCATCAATCTTGGCAGCAATAGTAGCTTCGTCGCCTACATAGCGTTTATCAAGAACATTAAAGTCTTGATCAAAGGTGTAAACCAGAGGTACGCCAGTTGGAATATTGACGCCAACAATCTCATCATCGGAAAGCTTGTCGAACTGCTTTACCAATGCGCGTAAAGAATTACCATGAGCAACAATCAAAACACGCTTGCCAGCACGCATCTGAGGTTCGATGGTTTCTTGGAAGTAGGGCCATGCACGTGCGATGGTGTCCTTTAAGCATTCTGCTAGAGGCATTTCATCAACTGGCGCATCGCGATAAGGAGCAAGAAGGCGGGGATTACGCTCATCGTCTTCTTCGAGTGCTGGTGGGCGAACGTCAAAGCTGCGGCGCCAAATTTTTACTTGCTCTTCGCCATATTTAGCAGCAGTTTCGGCCTTATTTAAACCCTGAAGTGCGCCATAATGACGTTCATTTAAGCGCCATGTTTTAATGACGGGCAGCCATTCGCGATCCATGGATTGCAATACAAGATTTAAAGTGTGAATTGCGCGCTTAAGGTAAGACGTATAGCAAACATCAAAATCGAAGCCTGCTTCAGCCAGAGCACGGCCACCTTCAGCTGCTTCTTTGCGGCCAGTGTCAGTTAGATCAACATCCATCCAGCCTGTAAAAAGATTCAGCTTGTTCCATTCGCTTTCACCATGGCGAATAAGTACGAGCTGCATGGTCGTGTCGGTCATAAAAAGTCACCATCTTTCTTGTCAGGTCTGCGCTGGTATAGGCAGTGCAGTATTGTAGCTTTTACGCGAATCACGCTTTTGCCGGGTGGGGGATAGCTGTAAGCGAAAATACATACTTACCCAGAGTTGTGCGTTTCAACGGTAAGGAAATTATACCTGTGCCAAGTAAAGCGTGAACTATGCTCTTGTTGAAGGTAGTTCTTTGGGGATTATCGTTTCGAAATAATGGAATCTGGTGGATATAACAAGCGAATGTAGAATCAAGCGAAAGCGGGTAATGACTGAGGAAATGAGCACCTGTCCTAGAAATAGGACTCGCCCAAAGTTTTGACTTGATATGATTAAACGGTAAGGAAACGCGGCAAGGCCTCAGCCTTTTCCGGGGAACAAGAGAAGCTGCATGTATGCAAAAGGAGACTGATTATGATTACCTACGACTTTTCTAATAAGGTAGTTGTTGTTACGGGATCGGCTCGAGGTATAGGGCGTCGCATCGCGGAGCGTTTTTATGAGGCGGGCGCCAAGGTGGCACTTTGCAGTATTTCAAAAACCGGCAAAGAAGAACTTATGCAAGAAATTGCGGGTGATGATAGAAGCAGAATCTTGGCGCTTTCTGCGGATGTTTCAAAACCAGAAGATATCGCTTCGTTTATGCAAGCAGTGGTAGATAAATTTGGCACTATTGATGTACTTGTTAACAATGCGGGTATCTATTCAAAGGAAGATAGTTGCGATGTCACTGAAGCTCAGTGGGATAAAGTTTTAGATGCAAATTTAAAATCGGTCTTTTTTGCGTGCCAGTGGTTCTTTAAGCATCATATAAAAGCAGGAACTTCTGGCAATGTGGTAAACATTGCTTCAGTTAGCTCTGTAACGTATGTTCCTGACAATGCGCTGTATAACGTTAGCAAGGCTGGCGTGGTTACTCTTACTAAAACCTTTGCGCGCGCTATGGGTGAATACGGTATTCGTGTCAATGCAGTAGGTCCTGGTAGCATCCCTACTGATTTGAATGCTGATCTATATACTGATCCTCAAAAGGAAATTGATCTTTGCAACAAAATTCCGCTTGGGCGTCGTGGCACTAAGGATGATATTGCTAACTGTGTCATGTTTTTGGCGAGCAAAGAATCAAGCTATCTTACGGGTCAGATCATTTATGCAGAAGGCGGCTGGCTGCTTGTTTAAAAACTGCAAGGAAATTGTGGGATATAGTGACAGCATTGAACAGCACAAAGTGGTGTTGGTTGAATTGCTTCTTATAACGGTGAAATTTACAGCGAAGGCAAAGTGGATAAATAAAGCAAACAAATACATAAATTTCAACGGATGAATAAAGCAAAAGAGAACTTCAGGAGCTGTATATGAATGAAATAAAGTGCCCCCACTGTGGCAAGGTTTTTCAGGTGGATGAATCTGGATTTGCGGATATTGTCAAACAGGTTCGCGATAGTGAATTCCAGCGCGAGCTGCAGCAACGTGAAGAATTTTTGCGTAACGAAAAAGATCAGGCGTTGGCGTTAGCTGCATCTCAGGCGCAAGGGAAGTTGCAGGAAAGTTTGGCGGCAAAAGATGCGTCAATGCAGCAGGAAGTGGCGCAGCGTGAAGCTACTATTTCTGAACTAAAGGTGCAGCTTGAAGCTTTGTCACGTGAAAAAGAACTGTATGCGCAAAATGAAGTTGCTAAGGCAGTTCAGGAGCGAGAAGCGGCACTTACAGAAGTTGAACGTGAGCGAGATGCTCTTTCCGCACAACTTAAACAGCAAGAAAACAGTGCAGCTCTGGCTCAAGAAAAACTTGCTTCTTCGTTGAATAATACGGTTGCAGAAAAAGAGGTTCGCATAGCTGAACTCGAACAACAAATAGCCAATCAAAAAACAACGTTTGCGGCAGAAAAAGAACTGGCGGTAACTCAGGCGCGTACCGCGTTGGAGCGTGAGCGCGATGCTCTTAAAGCTCAGGTTGAACACGAACGTGAAAATGCAAAGGCGCAGGTTGCGCTTAAGGAAGCCGAAAAAACCCAGCGCGAAAATGAACTTATGACGCAGATGAACGATAAACTGCGCGCAAAAGATGAACTGATAGCTTATAAAGATCAGGAAATTGAACGTTATCGTGATATGAAAGCGCGCCTTTCAACCAAGATGCTTGGTGAAACTTTAGAGCAGCATTGTGAAACGGAATTCAACCGTTTACGTGCAACAGCTTTTCGAAATGCCTATTTTGAGAAGGATAATGATGCCTCTTCTGGCTCAAAGGGCGATTATATTTTCCGCGAGAGTGATGAAGACGGCAATGAACTTGTTTCGATTATGTTCGAAATGAAAAACGAACAAGATGATTCAACTCATCGTCATAAGAATGAGGACTTTTTCAAGAAGCTTGACGCTGATCGCAGGCAGAAGAATTGCGAATATGCAGTACTAGTTTCTCTGCTTGAACCAGAAAGCGAACTCTATAATGCTGGTATTGTGGATGTGTCATATCGCTATGAAAAAATGTATGTTATTCGTCCCCAATTCTTTATTCCGCTTATTAGCATTTTGCGGAACACTTCCCAGGCAGCGCTTGAATACAAAGCTGAACTAGCCTTGGTCAAAAAGCAAAACATTGACATTACAAATTTCGAAAATGAAATGGAAGATTTCAAACAGAAATTTGGGCGCAATTACCGCATCGCTAGTGAGAAATTCAAAAAAGCCATTGATGAAATTGACAAAACCATTGACCACTTAATGAAAACAAAAGAGGCTTTATTGGGTTCAGAAAATAACTTACGTTTAGCAAATGACAAAGCGGAAGCGCTTACCATTAAGAAACTAACGCGCAACAACCCTACCATGAAGGAGAAATTCGAAGAGTTGCATAAAAGTCGTTCATTAGATGAAGGGCCAGCATCGCAGTAGGGTAGCATAAGCGTACATACGTAAATATCTTGCTCTGTTTGGAGAATAGTCAAACAGAGCAAAGTAAGGATTTGGGGATTAAATATGCCAAAGAAGGGCAAAAAGAAATCGGGGAAAAAGGCGGAGCAAAAGCTTATAGATGATGCTTTTCGTGAAAAACTAGCAGGTATACTTGCTCAAACCGCTGAAGAAAAAGCTACCGAAACGAAGGACTCTCCGCTTGGTGCGGCGTATCGTCGCGGTCCAGTATTAATGCGCGGTTCCATGATTCCGCAAGACAACACAACAGGCAATTTGATTGCAAGTTCCCACGGCTCGCACAATACTGACTGGCTTCATGCTGATCCGTGGCGCGTTATGCGTATTCAGGCAGAATTCGTAGATGGATTTGGCGCGCTCGCTGAACTGGGTCCCGCTGTAGCAGTTTTTGGCTCAGCACGAACAGAACCAACGGACTTATATTATGAGGAAGCGGTTTTGACAGGTGCCCTTCTCGCGAATCAGGGTGTAGCGGTAATTACTGGTGGTGGCCCAGGAATCATGGAAGCAGCGAATCGCGGAGCTGCACTTGCTGGCGGTACGTCGGTTGGCCTTGCTATCGAACTTCCTTATGAAGAAGAGCTTAACGAATGGGTCAATTTGGGTATGACTTTCCGTTATTTCTTCGTACGCAAAACCATGTTCGTTAAGTATTCATCAGGAGCTATATTTTTCCCTGGTGGATTTGGTACGCTAGATGAAATGTATGAGCTTCTAGTTCTGGTACAAACCCATAAGGTAGCAAATGTGCCCATGGTTTTGTTTGGCAAGGAATACTGGAAAGGCTTAATGGATTGGACCCAGTCGGTACTTGCTGAACGAGGAATGATTGACGAACTTGATACCAGTCTTGTAGTGCTAACCGATGATCCTGAAGAAGCAGTTCGTGTAGCGCTTAGCACAACTAAGATGAACAAACCCAAGAAGTCATACGTGTAATTTTGGGCGTTTAGTCGTCAGATATTTATTAATAGGGTGCCCCGAAACCTAAATATCTGGTGGCTGCTTATTGATTACCTGCCGCAATTAAATCTTTTACTACTTCTGCCGCTAACGCTAATCCCATGGCTGCAGGAACAAAAGCATTTGATCCCGGTGTTGAACGGCGATTCGGGATAACTTGTTCTGCCTTATTAATATTCTGCGTTGAAGCAGAAATATCGCTTTTGCTTTTCTGCTCAATAGGCGGCTCTGTTGAAAAGCATACTTTTACATGAGCTATGCCGCGCTTGCGTAATTCTTTGCGCATGATTCGCGCAAGAGGGCAGACTGATGTTTTAGAAATATCAGCAATTTGCAAGGCTGTAGGATCCGTCTTGTTTCCTGCTCCCATGGCGCTAATACTAGGAACTCCTGCTTCAAGGGAGCGGGTAATAAGTTCCAGTTTGGCTGTTACGGTATCTACAGCATCAATAACATAGTCATATTGAGAAAGATCGAATTGATCAGCTGTTTCAGGTTCATAAAAACAGTCATATGTCGCAATGCGGCAGGAAGGATTTATGTCTTTGAACCGTTGTTTCGCAGCTTCAACTTTTGATTTGCCTAGCGTAGAATGCGTAGCGATTATTTGACGGTTTAAGTTAGTGATATCTATGGTGTCATGGTCAATTAAGTCAAGTGAGCCAATGCCTGTACGAACCAATGCTTCAGCGACATAGCCTCCAACGCCTCCTATGCCAAATACTGCAACATGAGCATAAGATAAGGCATCCATTCCTGAATCGCCATACATAAGACGGCTTCTAGAAAACTGATCAGTCATGAATATCCTTTCGCTCTTGCACTTGTAGTGAGTTATGGTACTAGTGATAGTTGAATTGTATACGTAAAAATAAATAAGAAGCGTATCGTAGATGCACTGTTAAAGATAAAAGGATGCAACATGTCTAATAGCTTTGTAGTTACTTCAGAAGAACTTAATACGTATATTGCAAATCGTTGGGATGAGTTTTTGGCTGATGCGCAAAGTCTTATTTCAATAGATAGTTCTTTTGATCCTGATCATGCTCGTTCTGGTCAGCCTTTTGGCCCTGGTCCTCGGAAGGCGCTTGACGCGATATTACGAATCGCGCAACGTATGGGATTTGAAGTGCATGACGGCGATGGATATGCTGGATATGCTGAATTGCCTGGCAAAAGCGGGCAGCAATTAGGAATTATTGGGCATGTGGATGTGGTCCCTGCTGGTGAAGGGTGGACGTTTGATCCGTTTTCATTGACCCAAAAAGGCGAGGTGCTACTTGGTCGTGGCACCACAGACGATAAAATCCCACTTCTTTGTGCTTTGTATGCTTGTAAATTCTGGATGGATAAAGGTGTGTCCTTGCGTCATGCTGTTCGCTTCATTTTTGGGTGTAATGAAGAAACAGGAATGAAGGATGTGCCCTATTATTTGGCACATCATGCTGCACCTGATTTTTTGTTCACTCCTGATGCAGATTTTCCCTTGTGCTATGGCGAAAAAGGACTTTTTGGTGTAACACTTAATTACACTATGCCTTGCACTGCGAAACAGATAGTCGTGTCATTTGACGGCGGTGTGGCAAGCAATGCAGTTCCCGCTATTGCCTGTGCGGTGGTTCGTGTTAAGTCAGAAAACTTACCTTCTGCCAAAAGAATCACTGTTGAACCAGCAGACAAAGGGTCTCTTATTACAGCAACAGGCATAAGTGGTCATGCTTCATTGCCCGATGGAACAATAAATGCCATAGGGGTATTAGCTAACTATATTGCTGCCTTGCCTGAATGTTCAGAGGAAGAGCGTGCTTGGTTTTCTTTTGTGAGTGAAGGATTAGCTCAGTATACTGATGGTTCACCTTTGGGCATTGCGGTACGTGATAAAGATTTCGGTCCGTTAACGAGTGTCTTGGGAACTATACATAAAAATAATGACACGTATACCGCAACTATTGACATTCGTTTTCCGCAGGCAATAACAGGGGATAGCTTGACTTCGGTTTTTGAAGAGCTTGCAACTCAGAAATCTATGGAAGTTACTATCACACGAAACCAGGAACCATTTGTGGTAAACCCTGAAACGGAACCCGTGCAGGCGCTTATGCAAGCGTATAAGGAAGCTACTAATCTTGAAGTTAAACCCTTTACCATGGGCGGTGCCACGTATGCTCGCGAATTTCCAAACGCAGTAAGTTTTGGGCCTCTTGATCCAAAGGTTATACAAAAGCCTGATTGGGTAGGAAATATGCATGGGGCAGATGAAGGAATAACTATCGAAGCCATACACCATGCAATTCGAATTTATATACATGCTTTTGGCAATTTAGCGCAGGTCGAGTCTCTGGCTTCAAAGGAATGAAGTATGACAGTTTAAGGCCTTACCTTGTTTCTAGGAAAAAGAAAGATAGTTCCAAATTGCTGATTCGTTGATGGTAATTTGCTGACAACTTACATGATCGCTAAGGTGCGCCAAGAGCCATTTTGTGTAGGAACATCAATACTGGTATAGCCAACGGATCGTGCGTAGCGGTATGCATCGGCGATGTTTGCGCCAATGCGGGAATGATGATGGGCATCCGAGCCAACGGTTATTGGCACACCAGCGGCATGGAATTCTTCCAAAAGTGCCTTTCTTGGATAGAAATCGTTAAAGCCTTTAGTAAGTCCTGCCGTGTTGATTTCTATATGAACTTTACCTGCGTTTGCAGCTTGAGCCATTTCTTTCCAAAGGGGAGTAAGGTCAACAGAGGGAGCGTATCCTTTAGTGCTAAACAGCCAAGGAAGGTCGGGGTGTGCCATAGAATCGAACAGGCTGCTTGTTGCTGCTTTGCACCATTCTTCGGCATATAAACGCCAAAGGCCGTCAGGTCCTAGTTCTTTCCATATGCGAGTATCTTCGTCCCAGTCAATGGCTTTTTCTTGTAAATAGTGAACAGATCCTAGAAAAAAGGTGGGGTGATATGCTCCGTTTGCTGTGTTTTGTTCACGTAGACTGGTTAAGTCTTTTTCGCAGCCAGGATACCAATCTGCTTCTAAGCCTAAAACTATTTCAAGAGAAGGATACTGTTCGCGCAAGGCAACAACCGAATTGAAATAGGTTGATAATTCAGATTCTTTAATAGAACAGTCAACAAATTCAGGTTTGCCCCAATGATCGGTACAGGCAATCGTTGTTATGCCTGCATGCAGAGCTGCATCCATATTTTTAGCAAGCGTGCTGCCGCCATCGGAAAATACAGTATGGGTGTGGCAATCTATAAGTTCAATGCCATTCATGGAAAGCTCCTTTGGTTTGGGGTCCTTGCATGAAAGTAAAATCCGCTGAAATTCATATACTATTGCGTGGCGGTATGTATTCCGATGTGTATATTCGGCATTTCCTTGATGCGCGAAACTCGAAATAGCTTTGTTTATTTCGCTTAGGCTTTATTATTGTTGATACCACATGATACACATATAAATGAAATCCTTCATTTCTGTTTTGAAGTCTATTTCTTCGCGCTCAATTTGAGCCAATTTTAAGGCTTCTGACACAATAGGATTGTTTCTGCACCAGCCGCAGAGCCCTACACCTTGATAGTAGATGGTGGTAATAAACTTCTCCATTAATTCAGAATTAATGTTTAAGATTGGCGTTAGCTGGCCGCCCAACTTTTCTACGCCTTTGTAATAGGTGCTTTTAAAGTCGGCAAGTTTTTCAACACTTACATTTGTTTCGACTATGCTATTTAGGATGTCGCCATAACGGAAATATTCTTTATGAGCGTTAGCAATACCAGCCCAAACTTCAGCGACTACTTCTGCACTGAATCCGCATTCAACAGGCAAAGCTGCACAAAGAGCATCAATATAGGCTTGGTATTTTTCTGACATCAAAGAAAGGAATATTTCTTCTTTGGTGGTTACGTATTTGTAGAGGTTCGCGCGCGACCAGCCCAAATCGTTAGCGATAGTAGTCAACGTTATTTCATGGTAAGGATGTTGCGAAAACTGTTGTTCTGCTACCGTTTTAATTTCTTCTAAACGCTGAGCTTTTTGTTCGGTGCTTCGTGCGCGAATAAATTCTGTCATGACTATCTCCGACGTATGTATTACTAGGTTATGTAACGTCTAGCCACGATGGGATAGGCGTGTTTAATAGTGTTTGTAAGGTAACTCTATCACAGTCGGTGCTGTCTCGCTAACTAATATATAAAGGACGCGAAACAATGCTACAAAACAATAAACGACAAAATGTTTTTTAAAGTCCTTCTTCGGTTTCTGCATCAAGAGCAGGACAAGATGCATATCCAAATACTCCAACACGATAATTAAAAGAAACATACACAACACCGTGCTGCGCAAATGCTTCTCCGCCAGTTTCGAGTTTCTGACTATATCCCTGAGCAAAGCCGCCACCATATATCCAAAGAGCAACAGGTAATTTTTCGCCGGGCGATTCAGCAGGAGTAATGGCATTTAAATGTAGGCAGTCTTCGCTGTTGGGGCATTCAATGAGATAGAATTCCTTGCGGTGGCACTCAGTTTGCTTTTACTTGGGCATATTATTGGTGTGGGGATTGGCACTGCGATTTGTGTATTTGCTATTGGTAATATTTGCCAATTTGTAGATGACCATTTTGGCCATTTATATCGCAAGGTTTATAACCCACTTGGTATTGTCGATTAACCGTTGTTTTCTTGCCGCCGCTTTTCTTCAAGCTTTTTATTAGCGTCGCGTATGGCCTGCTTCATGGCACGTTCAGTTAAATATTCAACTGAAGA
This sequence comes from uncultured Eggerthella sp., assembly GCA_900556585.1. Taxonomy (GTDB): domain Bacteria; phylum Actinomycetota; class Coriobacteriia; order Coriobacteriales; family Eggerthellaceae; genus Anaerotardibacter. The sequence goes on along the minus strand of USPD01000002.1, from coordinate 10,751 downwards.
TCGGGTGAAAGCGTTTTTAGCAGGGTTATTTGCGTGGAATGTCGTGTCGGCTGCATTCTTTCCGGTATCAGTTGTATTTTCTGGTTCGGTTAGGACACCTTCGGCTTCTGCTTTATAGCGTGCTTTGCGTCGTGTGGCATGCTCTTCTTCGATTTCCTTAGCAAATTCATCCATTTTTTGTTCGGCGGTGCTTTTAATGCCAAAAATGGTGCGGCCGCTTGAAACCATGGGGCGTTCTTTTCCTGTTACCTCCATGGAAAGAAGCTGTGAAATACGTTGCCATCTTTTTTCGAAATCGTTCATGAGGTCATAGTACCATGTGTGCTTAAAGCTCGAAATATTGCGAATGTAGTACGCTCAAAGTGTAAGGAACTTCCACGCTGAATAGGTGCTTCGTGTTAACACGCATCGATACGTTTCTGTTAATAAACGACAAAGTAGTGCTTCATATAAGTACTAAAACGTGCAGAAAAACCCGTTCACCGGTAAGAAACATTTCGTGTTTGTTACTTTCTTTTTTCTCGATTGTTACGTCTGAGAGCTTTCTCCAATAGACGTTTAAAAAGGTATTACCGTGTAGAGTACAGGAAGTCTACTTTGGAGAGGTTGAGTATGGAAGTACGAGAAGCTTCCGCACAAGTTCGAGATGTACATAATGAGCAAACTGCTTGTTTCAATGGACTTTGTGCGCAAGAAGGTGAGCAAAGACTCAACGCACAGAACGAGAATTATCAAAAAGGATTGTATCGTTCAGAATTTGAGCATGATGCCTGCGGTATTGGTGCACTTGCTCATTTAAAGGGCAAGCGCACGCACCAAATGGTTGATGATGCTTTGTCAGTATTAGTCAATTTGGAACATCGTGGCGGTAAGGGTCTTGAGCATAATACAGGTGACGGTGCCGGTATTCTGTTCCAAGTGCCTCATCATTTTTTCCGCAAAGAAGCCCAAAAATATGGTCATATATTGCCTGATGAAGGTGACTACGGTGTTGCTATGCTGTTCTTCCCGCAAGATGATGCGGGCGTGCAGGTGGCAAAGCGTATTTTCGAAGAAGGCTGTGCGCAGTCTGGATTAAAGCTTTTATTCTGGCGTGAAGTTCCTATTGATCCGCATGATTTAGGTTCTACTGCGCGTGCGTGCATGCCTACTATTTTGCAGGCATTTGTAGGTCGTCCAGAATCTGTTGAGCGCGGTGTTGCTTTTGAGCGTTGTTTATATGTTTGCCGTCGTCGTATTGAAAAGGCGGCAGATGCTGAATTTGCCTTGAAGGATAAAATATTCTACGTTTGTTCGTTCTCTGCGCGAACTATTGTATATAAGGGCATGTTGGTAGCTACGCAAATGCGCAGGTTCTATTTGGATCTGTCTGATGCAGCTGTTAAAACTGCAATTGCGCTTGTTCACTCCCGTTATTCCACCAACACTACTCCTTCATGGGAGCGCGCACATCCAAATCGTTACATTATTCATAATGGCGAAATTAATACCTTGAAAGGTAATGTTAATTGGATTCGTGCTCGCGAACCTAATATGTATTCGCCAGTGTTAGGAAATGACTTACAAGAAGTACTTCCAATCATTAATAAAGAAGGCTCTGACTCTGCCATTCTGGATAATGTTTTAGAGTTTCTGGTTATGAACGGTCGCGATATGACCCGCGCTGTATCAATGTTACTGCCGGAGCCTTGGGATAAAAATGACGCAATTCCAGCAAGACGTCGCGCGTATGACGAATATCAGTCAATGCTTATGGAGCCTTGGGATGGTCCTGCAGCCATTGCCTATACTGATGGCACAACGTTTGGTGCTGCACTTGACCGCAATGGTTTGCGTCCAGCTCGTTATTACGTTACACGTGATGATCGCTTCATTCTTTCCAGTGAAGTGGGCACCATCGAAGTGGACCCTGCCAACATTCTTATTGCGGGTTGCTTAGGTCCTGGCGAAATGGTTGAAGTTGATACCAGGGCGGATCGCGTGTATTGGAATGAAGAAATTCGCACTCGCTATGCAAATGAAAAGCCCTATACCGATTGGGTACAGGAAGGCAAAATCGAGCTTGATGATTTGGAGGAACCTGAATCTAGCGAACCAGCACGTGACAAAGATGTTCCGCTTACCATTCGTATGGCAAAGTTGGGCTATCACTGGGACGATGTGGATGAAGTTATTCGCTCCATGGCTGAAAAGGGAAGCGTTCCTCTAGCTTCTATGGGCATTGATGCATCCCTTGCATGCTTGTCGAAGAAGGATCGTTCATTCTTCGATTATTTCTATCAGCTCTTTGCACAGGTCACTAATCCTCCTATTGATGCATTGCGTGAAACGCTTGTTACCTCAACGGTGTTGTACCTAGGTAATCACGCTAACCTGCTTGAGGATTCCCGCAAGGCATGCCAGCTTATTCGCTTGGAGCAGCCTTTGCTGACTAGGGATCAATTCGAACGTATTTGCAGCATTGATCGCGTAGGATTTAAGGCGCAGCGTTTTTCTGCGGTATATGATCGTGCAGCAGGTGAGGGCGCACTAGAGCAAGCACTTACGAATCTTGCCCAGTCGGTTGAGAAAGCTATTTCTCAAGGTGTAAGCATCGTAGTTCTTTCTGATCGTGCTGCTGATGGCGAAGTTCCTATTCCTTCTTTGCTGGCAGTATCGGCCGTCCACAATCACCTTATTCGTGTTGGCGCTCGTACGTTCGCGGATATTGTGATTGAGACAGGCGACGCTTTGTCTGCGCATGACTATGCTGCGCTTATTGGTTATTCAGCTTCGGCTATTTATCCTTATATGGCTCATGAATGCATCGCTCATTTAGCTGAAACGGGCGAACTTTCCGTATCGGCCGAAGAAGGCATTGCCAACTACAATAAAGCGGTTGTTGCTGGTGTCTTGGCTATTATGTCCAAGATGGGTATTTCTACGGTTCAAAGCTATCATTCTGCTCAAATTTTCGAAGCAGTTGGCTTTACGCAGGAGTTTATTGATACCTACTTTGCAGGAACGGTATCTCGTATTGGTGGCTTGGGAGTTGCTGAAGTTCAGTGTGAAGAAAATCAACGTTATGATGATGCTCTTGCTCTGCTGAAGTCACCATCTCCTGATCAGCTGCCAACGCTTGGTCTTACTAAGTGGCGTCCACAGGGCGGCGAAGAGCACCTTATTGATCCTGAGACTATCTATTTGCTGCAGCATGCTTGTCAAAAGGGTGACTACGAAACCTTTAAGGAATACAGCGCGCACATTCATCAGAAGAATCGTGCTATTCGTTTGCGTGATTTGCTGGAGTTCGTAACCGATCGTACGCCAGTACCTCTTGATGAAGTGGAACCAGCATCTGAAATTGCTAAGCGCTTTAACACGGGTGCAATGAGCTATGGCTCAATTTCTGAAGAAGCTCATAAGTGCATGGCTATTGCAATGAACCGTTTAGGCGGTCGTTCAAACTCGGGTGAAGGTGGCGAAGATCCTCGTCGTGAGACGCCGTTGCCAAATGGCGACTCTGTCAATTCTGCTATTAAACAGGTTGCATCGGGTCGTTTTGGTGTAACGAGCAGATATCTTGCCTCTGCTTTTGAAATTCAAATCAAGATGGCGCAGGGCGCAAAGCCTGGTGAGGGTGGCCATTTGCCTGGCAAGAAGGTATATCCATGGATTGCTCAGGCGCGCCGTTCAACCCCAGGTATTGGACTTATTTCGCCTCCACCACATCATGACATTTATTCTATTGAGGATTTAGCAGAGCTTATTTTTGACCTCAAGAACGCCAACAGCAATGCTCGTGTTTCAGTGAAGTTGGTATCTGAAGCAGGCGTAGGCACCATTGCAACAGGTGTTGCGAAGGGCGCTGCAGACAAGATTTTGATTTCTGGTCACAATGGCGGTTCTGGTGCTGCTCCTCGTGATTCTATTTGGCATGCTGGTTTGCCTCTTGAATTAGGATTGGCTGAAACACAGCAAACGTTGCTCCAGAATGGCTTGCGTTCTCGTGTTGTTCTTGAGGCTGATGGCAAACTGATGGACGGCACTGATGTTGCAGTAGCATGTTTGCTCGGTGCAGAAGAATTTGGTTTTGCAACTATGCCTCTTATTGCAATGGGATGCTTGATGCAGCGTGACTGCCAGCAAGATACCTGTCCTGCTGGTATTGCTACTCAAAACTGCCGTTTGCGCAATCATTTCCATGGCAAGCCAGAATACGTTGTGAACTTCATGCTTTTTGTTGCAGAGCAGCTGCGTGAAGTTATGGCATCGCTTGGTTTCCGCACGGTAGACGAAATGGTTGGTCATCCTGAATGCTTACGTCAGGTTCAAATTGAAGGGAACTGGAAGGCAAATCTTATCGATCTTTCTCCTGTTCTTGCTTCCGGAAAGTGCGAATTTGGTGCTCATATTCCAGGTGCAGCAGGTAAGCATTTCCTCCCAGAAATGAAATATGACGTCGAACTTGATAAATCGCTTGATGCAACGTTGTTTGTTCCCATGTCGGAACAGGCACGCATGCATATGACCCCTGTTCATTTCCGTGCTGATATTGCCAACGTAAATCGCTGTGTTGGAACTATTTTGGGCGCGGAGGTAACCAAGGCTCATCCTGAAGGGTTGCCAGATGGATCAATCGTGGTTGATTGCGAAGGATCTGCAGGTCAAAGCTTTGGTGCATTCTTGCCAAGTGGTGTAACGCTCAACGTTATTGGCGAAGCAAACGACTATTTTGGTAAGGGTCTTTCGGGCGGTATTGTTTCGGTTCATCCTTCTAAGGCTGCAACCTTTAGTTATGACGAAAATATCATCGTAGGTAATGTTGCGTTCTATGGTGCAACAAGCGGTCGCGGCTTTATCAATGGTTTAGCTGGTCAACGCTTTGGCGTACGTAATTCTGGTGCCACTATTGTTGTTGAAGGTGTTGGTAACCACGGTTGCGAATATATGACTGGTGGTACTGCTCTGATCTTGGGTGAAGTTGGGCTGAACTTTGCTGCAGGCATGAGCGGTGGTGTTGCTTATGTCTATGACGAATACAACACGCTTGACAGCCGTTGTAATAAAGACATGGTGAAAATAATCGAGCCAAGTGCCGAAGAGCTTGCTCAAATTCGTGATCTCATTGAAGAGCACGTGAAATACACTTCAAGCCCCCGTGGCATTAAGATGCTGTATCGCTTCGATACCGTTTCGAAGTTCTTTAAGAAAGTAATTCCGGTTGATTATGAGCGCGTTTTGAATATTGTTGCTGCTGCTAAGGCTCAGGGTAAAACCCATGAAGAAGCACTTGAAGAAGCATTTGAAGCAGTAGGAAAGGGGAACTAGTCATGGGAAAAGCAGGAGCATATCTTGAACATGGCCGTGTTCAGCATGGCGAGCGTCCAGCTCATGAGGCACTGTCCGATTTCCATGAGTATGTGGTACCTCTTTCAGAAGAAGATCAACGTACTCAGGCAAGTCGTTGCATGATGTGTGGCGTAGCGTTTTGCCAGTTTGGAAAAACATTTGGTAAGGCTCGTGTTTCGGGCTGTCCGCTCCATAACTTAATTCCAGAATGGAACGATTTGGTCTATCGCGGATTGTGGGATGAAGCAGCAAAGCGCATGACACTTACTAATCCTTTCCCGGAATTTACGGGACGTATTTGTCCTGCCTTGTGTGAGGCTGCTTGTAACCTTGCCTATGTTGATGAGGCAACTACGATTCGCGACAATGAACGTGCTATTTCTGATCACCAGTGGGCAGCAGGTGGTCCTGAACCACTAACAGTACCAAACGCTGATGCACCACATGTTGCTATTGTGGGTTCAGGCCCTTGTGGCTTGGGCGCTGCTTGGCAGCTTGTGCAGCAGGGCATTCAGGTAACGGTATTTGAGCGTCACGATGCTCCAGGTGGTTTGCTCATGTATGGCATTCCTTCCATGAAGCTTCCCAAAGACGTAGTAACGCGACGTATTGAGCAATTAAAAGCATCTGGTATTACGTTTGAGCTGAATACTGATGCTACCGATAAGGACGTTGTGCAGCGTCTTACCAATGATTTTGATGCTGTAATTGTTGCTGCTGGTGCGACTGATGCGCGTGGCTTAGCTGCTCCTGGAGCAGATGCGCAAGGTGTAGTGTATGCGGTTGATTATCTGACCGAGCAAACGCGCTCTCAATTAGAGCAGCGCAAAACTACAATTTCCGCTGAAGGTTTAGATGTTGTGGTAATTGGTGGCGGCGATACAGGAACAGACTGTGTCGCTACTGCTCTTCGTCAAGGTGCTAAAAGCATTAAGCAGTTGGAATATAATCCTGCACCACCAGAGACTCGCTTGCCTTCCAATCAATGGCCTGAATGGCCAAACGTTAAGAAGACCGATTACGGTATTCGTGAAGCAATCGAAACGTTTGGTGGCGATCCTCGCTCATGGGCTGCTGATACGGTTGAAGTGCTCAAGGAAGATGGCAAGGTTTCAGGGTTGCGCATTGTAACACTTGACTGGAGCGAAGGCACTTCGCGCCGCATGATGGATACCGAATACACGGTTTCTGCTCAACTTGTTATTCTTGCTTGTGGCTTTAATGGTCCAGAGCGAGCAATCTATGACGCTCTCGGTGCTGAAACGTGTGAGGGCGCTCGCGTTCGTCCTATCATGGTTGAAGGAACGCATAAGGTTGTAAGAACTTCTGCTGCGGCAAGCGAACTCGGAAAAGCTCCAATTTATGCAGCGGGAGATGCACGCAATGGATCGACGCTTGTTGTTAATTCTTTGGCTGATGGTCTTGCTTGTGCAAAAGAAGTAGTTATTGATCTGCTAGGTTAGTAGATTCGAAGCGGCTTAGAAATAAACGTTAAGAAATAAGCGTTTATGATTTGACGCAATAACCAAGAAAAATGCCTCCTTTCTAGATTATCTAGTAAGGAGGCATTTGTATTCATTAATCCGAAAAGCCGCCAAAGGCATTTTTCAAGCTTTGCTTGAAGGTTTCGCGGTTCATGTGTGCAATAGATGTGGTTAAAGGAATATCTTTCGGACATACCCGTACGCAGTTTTGAGCATTGCCGCAAGAAGTTATGCCATCCTTTTTCATGATGGCAGAAAGACGAACTTCTTTATTCATGGCGCCAGTTGGATGCGCGTTGAATAAACGCACCTGGGAAATAGCATGGGGACCCATGAAATCATTGCGTGTATTGCAGTTCGGACATGCTTCATAACAGCATCCGCAGGTCATGCACTTCGAAAGTTCATATGCCCATCTACGGCGCCGCTTGGGCATACGGGGGCCTGGTCCTAAATCAAACACGCCATCAATATCAATCCAAGCATGAACACGCTTTAAAGCGTCAAATAGCTTTGACCGGTCAACTTTTAGGTCACGTACTAAAGGAAACTTTGAAAGCGGTTCTAAGGTGATCGGCTGCTTAAGATTATCTATCAAGGCAGAACATGCTTGTCTAGGAATGCCGTTGATAATCATGGAGCACGCGCCACATACTTCTTCTAGACAAACGCTTTCCCAAACAACAGGGGTTGTTTTCTTGCCTTGCGCAGTAACGGGATTTTTCCGTATTTCCATTAAGCACGAAACAACATTCATACGAGGGCGGTAGGGAATCGCAAATTCCTCGTAATACGCCTTGGCGTCAGGGCCTGCCTGTCGTTTGATTTTAAGGCATATTGTTTTACTTCTTGATTGTTCAAGCTGCGTTGAAGCGTTTTGCTCATTTGTTTGCACTGAAGTAGTTTGTTCTGGGGCGTTATGTCCCGAGGCGTTGTGCGTGGACATTTATGCCTCCTTCTTTGCATGGGTATAATCGCGCTTACGTGGCTTAATAAGCGAAATATCAACGTCTTTGTAGCTCAAATCAGGGCTATTGGTTTTGGGGTTATACGAAGCTAACGTGGTTTTTAGCCAATCGGCGTCATTGCGGTCGGGAAATTCTGGTTTGAAATGTGATCCGCGGCTTTCATTTCTGTTTAGAGCACCTTTTGTAATGATCTTCGCTAGATCGATCATGCCGCCAAGCTGGCGAATGAAAGGTGCTGAAGTATTACCCCAGGAAGAAGTGTCTTGGATGCCAATGTTTTTATAACGTTCAGATATTTCTTCTAGCTGATTAAGGGTGTAGGCCAGGTCTTTGTTATCACGTACGACGGTGACATTTTTTGTCATAAGAGCGCCCATTTCCTCATGGAGTGTGTAAGCATTTTCTGTGCCGTTAAGGTGAAGTATGCGGTTATATTCTTCGGCATCCTGTGCAACTGCATCATTGAATACCTGTTCTGGAACAACGGTAGTTTCTGAAAGGCCCTTTACGTAGTTTGCAGCAGAAGGCCCTGCAACTGATCCTGCATATACTGCTGAAAGAAGCGAATTTGCTCCAAGGCGGTTTGCGCCATGCTGAGAAAAGTCGCATTCTCCTGCAGCAAACAATCCAGGAATTGAGGTGTGCTGTTCAATATCTACCCAAAGGCCGCCCATGGAATAATGAACACTAGGCGCTACGCGCATAGGAACTTTTCGGGGGTCATCGCCCACGAACTTTTCGTAAATATCTAGAATGCCACCAAGCTTTACATCCAATATTTCTGGCTTGATATGAGACACATCCAGATACACAACATTTTTACCATCAATGCCAAGGTGCTGGTTTATACATACGTCGAATATTTCGCGTGCAGCAATATCGCGAGGAACTAAGTTGCCATAGGCAGGATATTTTTCTTCTAAGAAGTACCAGGGCTTGCCGTTTTTGTAGGTCCAAACACGTCCGCCTTCTCCACGGGCAGATTCACTGATTAATCTGTTTTTGTCTTCGCCAGGAATAGCGGTGGGGTGGATTTGTACAAATTCACCGTTTGCATATAAAGCGCCCTGCTTGTATACGCGGGCGGCTGCATAGCCCGTATTAATGGTTGAATTGGTTGATTTTCCAAAAACAGCGCCACACCCGCCCGTTGCAATAATCACGGCATCTGCAGGAAAGGCTTTTATTTCCATCGAAGCTAAATTTTGAGCAGTAATACCATGGCATACACCGTTATATAAAACTGCTGAAACGAATTCCCAGCCTTCAAATACTCGGATGCTGCCTTCAACTTCTTTGGCGCGTACCTGCTCATCCAGGGCGTATAAAAGCTGCTGTCCGGTGGTTGCGCCAGCAAAGGCAGTACGACGTTTTTGGGTGCCGCCGAAACGGCGTAAATCAAGAAGACCTTCAGGAGTGCGGTTAAACATTACTCCCATACGGTCAAACATATGAACAATGCGTGGGGCAGCTTCTATCATTCCGCGTACTTGATGTTGGTTCGCTAAGAAATCTCCGCCATAAATGGTGTCATCAAAGTGTTCGTCAATCGAATCGCCTTCGCCTTTTGTATCAAGAGCGGCGTTAATCCCGCCTTGAGCGCAGGCAGAATGGGAGCGTTTTACCGGCACTAAAGAAAAAAGATCAACCGATAAACCCGCATCAACAATTTTTAAGGCAGCCATCAGGCCTGCAAGTCCGCCCCCAATAACTGCTATTGTTCCCTTAGCCATATGAATCCCTCTCAGCGTTTGTAAGTTTTGCTATGCCTTGCCTTTATCTGTAATGTTTTGTTTTACGGGTTTAGGCAGGCAATGAATACGTATAGAAGTAATCCGCAAATTACACAAAAGCAGACAATGTTTTTAAGCTGAATGCGGCAAAAACGAAGAGCACAACAATTAGTACGTATTCAGAAATTTGCTGTGAACGGGGAGTGATGGTAATACCCCAGGTAATAAGGAAAGTCCAAAGACCATTTATAAAGTGATACACACAGCACAAAAGCCCAATGGCAAAAAGAACCAATCCAACAGGATTATCAACAATACTTGCAACCATTGCATAGCTTGGATCTACACCAGTAAGTTCAACTTGAAGTTTTGTGCCATAAATATGCCAAGCAACAAAAAGAAAAGCAATAATTCCCGTAATTCGCTGGAATACATAACGCCAATTCCTGAAGTAGGTGAATTGTCCTACGCTAACGCTTGAGGTGAAAGCAAGGTATACGCCATATATTGCGTGGAATAGTAAAGGCAGGAAAATAATGAACGTTTCAAGCACAATTTTATAAGGCATATGAGCCAGGAATGAGCCCATCATGTTGTAGGGTTCTGTTCCCCAGTTAGCCGAATAATTTACCAGCATATGAAAACAAAGAAATATTCCTAATGGGAAAACCCCTGCAAAAGAATGGAGCTTGCGCATGAAAGGCGTATAAGCGCCTTCTTCCTTGTTGCTGCTCATGAGATCCCCTCTGTTCGTCGTCCCTCACGACAAAAAATTCCCTCTGTTGAGGCATTGTACCAGTTCAAGGGCATAACGAAGCCTATTCTTTGTTATTTCTGGACTTTAGAGAATAAATATCTTTCAACAATAAGACAGAAGATCACACATTGTTGAAAATAAGAAGCAATAACAACTGGTAATCTTATTCTTGCGATTTAAATGTACGTAAGAGAGGGGTTTGTCTGTATGAAAAAGGTTAATCGTCATGCGGATGACGTTGTTTTGATGTTTGAAGGTGGTGGCATGCGGGCAAGTTATACTTCCGCAATGGCATCGCTTCTTATGGAGCAAGGCATTGACTTTGATACTGCAACTGATCTCGTATCCAGAACATGTGCCTATACAAATCACACGATTCTGGCAGAAGCTTTGGAAAAATGGCCAATCGAGCTGTTCTCCAGACTTCTTCCCAGAATTTATCAGATTATTGAAGAGATCAACCGCAGATTTGTGGAAC
>USPD01000001.1 GCA_900556585.1 uncultured Eggerthella sp. | reverse complement strand
ATATCACACCTATATTCGACGCATAAATATAGACGGCAGCATCGTTTGATACTGCCGTCTATTTCTGAAGTCACAAAGCAAACAATATTTTGCTCAATGATCTATTTTATACAAATTGCGTTATTTTAAACTACTCCAGCATAACGCTAATTGTTTTCACATACCACGGTACCTTTTTGCAGCAATTAATTACTTAATGAGCTTGCCGTAACGTTCTTCGGTAATCTGATCCAGAGTCTTGCCTTGAGTCTTAGGACAACCAACAACGCCAACAACCAAGCTGATAAGCAATACAACGCACATAACGATAGCTGCATAGAAGAAGCCAATCGGATTAGATGAGATATCGCCCATGATAGCGCCAACACCAACGAGTGACCAAATACCCAATGCGCCACGAACTAAGAAGAACATGATGCCCTGAACGCCACCACGATACTGAGTTGGGAATAATTCGGTACCCCACAAAGCATAGAAGCACTGTGCAGAAAAACCAGCAGAAACGCCCCACAAAATAACGTATACCCAAAGCACCCAACCCATAGAGTCAGTGGTGCCATTCTGCATTGCAATGCTGAATACCGCGATCGCAACCCAAGAAAGCAGTGCCAAAACAGCAGAAGTACCGAAGATAATACGATGAGGAACTTTGTCGCCCAGCTTAGAGAATACAATCAACGAGAATGCTGCAACCAATATCCACTGAACAATACCCAGCAAGCTTTGGCCAGTAGAGTCAATGTTGCCAGCAGCAGCGTACAGGTAAGGCATGAACTGGCCGTTAGTGCCTGCAGCAAGGTTCCAGGTAAGGTAAACAGCAACCAAGAAGATGATGGTCTTTACATTTACAGAATTTTTCAGAGCATCTGCCATCATACGGCCAAAACCAATATGTTTAGCAGCATCCTGCTTATCTTCCCAGTCCTGAGATTCCTGTAACTTGCGCTGCAAGTTCCAAGCAACCAATGCAACAACAAACAAAACTAGAAACAAAATACGGGTTGCAAGTAAACCGTCAAAAGGACCATAGGTTCCTGCAGGAAGTAAGGTTTTGCCATCAGCTGCAAAACCAGGAATGATGAAACTCATGATTAGCGAAAGTGCAAACACGATAGCAGGACCACAGCTCCATGCGAATTGACTGATACCGATGTTGAATGCACGGCTTGTTGAGGAGGATGTTTCTGAAATGTAGCTCCAGGAAGCAGGAACACCTGCACCTACAGAAAGACCAGAAATAACAACGCCTACAACAACCATAGGAAGATTAACTGCACAGGCAGCAATCAGCACACCTAGGGCATAAACCAGCAAGTTGTACCTATAAATGATGGTACGACCTAATTTGTCGGTCAAAAAACCACCAATCAAAGCACCAACCGCAGCGCCAAAAGCGTTTGCGCCAATAGCGCCAAGAATTGCTGTCCAGGTGGATCCGAACCCAAAAGCAGCCGCCCATGCAGTAAGTGCGGTACTACTGGCAACAATACACCCTGAATCCAGGAAGTTTGTTAAGGAAACAGCCATTGTTCCCTTACGTTCTTGAGAGAGAGCCATTACGTTTCTTTCTAATCGGGAATAAAACTATCCAGACTGGTGAAGGATCGCATGCAATTGCGATTGCGCAGCGAGTATAAACACACAAAAACAACGACACGAGCAAGAGGCCGAATAGTTAGCCTGCACAAACACCTACTCGCCCACACCCGTTAATGTGACCGTTTACGAGCAAACGCAAAAGCATGCAACAATTCACTAGTCCAAATGGAAGGCACAGGGCAAATCTACAGAAACAGGTGAATTATCTTCGTTCGTTTCCATAACACTTGCCATAAAATCCCACCATTTTTTACAAATTTCAGTATTGGCAGATTCTGCATAACGCTGCGCATCATCAAGTTCGATATAGCCAAATAAAATATTGGTTTCCTCATCGATGAAGATTGAGTAGTTATGTCCGCCATATTCGTGAATCATGTCCGCCATTTCTGGCCATAATTCGTTGTGACGCTTTTCGTATTCTTCAGCAAAGCCTGGATATAGCTTCATTTTGAAGCCCGAAATAACGCGTCCATCAGCTGTTTTACGAATTGTCATAGACACTCCTCACCTATTCTGCGCGCATTAGGCGTATGCCACGCTAGACGCGCGCCACCTTTGCTAGTCCAAAAATTCTTCGTTGATAGTCAGGCCGAAATCAACACCAATCTGGCGAAGGCCTTTGTCTGTGATGGTGTTCATGAATTCGTCTGATCCACCATTCATGCAACGAGAACGACAATATACGTCTGCTGCCTTTTCGATGGTATGCATCAACCCGAAGGTCGTGTCGAAATCAGGACCGGAAACAAACAGACCATGCTGAGCCCAAATTGCTGCGTCGTACTTCTTCATAAGTTCGGAAGTTGCGCGTGCAATTTCAGCACCGCCAGGAACCATCCAAGGAACTACGCCAACGCCCGATGGGAACACAACAACGCATTCGGTCATTGCCTTCCAAAGTGCACGCGTAAAGTAGCGTGCATCCAGCGGGCACACAAACGTCATAGCAATGATATTGTTAGGATGTGCGTGATAGATTACGCGGCATTCACCGTTGGTTGCTTCCATGCGAACCGCATGATTCATGAAGTGAGTCGGGAATTCGGAGGTTGGCTTGCCACCATCAGTCAAACCCCAAACAATACGCCAAGAATCGCCTGCATCGTTGATTTCTACGATGCCAATGTTGTGAGCAGGATCAGTTGCCACATTGCGCATGTAACGGCCAGATCCTGTAGTTAAGAAATAAGCGCCCTTCAGGCTGTCTGCCTGAACACCCATATTTACCCATTCGCCAGGTTCAAGGCTGAAAAATGGGCGTGCAGCTTTGATGTCTTCGTCGGTCATGCGATACGTAAGGTTGCCGCCGTTGCGCTCGTGCCAACCCTGCTGCCAGCCGTCATCACACAAGCGAACAAAGCCCTTTACGAAGGGAAGCTGCTCTACCGCAACACCAGAAACTGCTCCGTGAGCAGCATTTACGCTGCGGTCGATAAAGTTTTGCGCTTCGTTCATTAAATCCATTGAAAATAATTCCTTTCAGGAAACGTATATGTTTTGCCTTTGCGGCGCGGTGCGATACGGCGCGAACCGCAGCGTTACGCCACGCGGCGCGGCACGGTGCAGCGCGGCGGTAGTGCAGCACCATCGAGCGCCTGCAGTGTAGCACGGTATGGCGCTATCGAGCACCTACGCAAAGAATCGCGCCGCGCGAGCGCCTGCCACGGCGTGGTGATTTAACACCGCGCCGCCACAACAGCCCAACTTAAATTAATCGCGCTGAGGCAAAATTTCCTTTTCGTACGCATCAACAATTGGGAAGCATTCGATGTCGCGAGGAACACCCTGGCGAGCACAATATTCGTCCCAAACAGCGCCAAATGGCATAGACTTTGCAGTTTCGATAAGCATCATCTTTTCGGTGAAGCGGTATTCGTCCTGCATCTTTGCCAGTTCTTCGCTTGGCTGAAGCAAAGCATAGAGCAAAGACTTTTCCATAGCGCGAACGCCCGTTACCCAAGCACCAACGCGGTTAATAGAAGCATCAAAGAAGTCCAAACCAACGAGCACAGCATCCCATGCACCTTCACAACGAGCAATTTCAAGAGCGATTTCCTTGGTAGGATCGTCGAACAAAATTACATGGTCGGAGTCCCAACGAACAGGACGAGTTACATGCATTGGGATCTTGTCAAAGAACAGAAGCAGCGCGGAAAGCTTATCTGCTACATTTTCGGTTGGATGGAAGTGGCCAGAGTCAATAAGGTCATAAACGCCTTCGTGCTTTGCCGCGTATGCCAAGTAGAATTCGTTGGAACCTACGGTGTAGCTTTCAAGACCAATGCCAAATACCTTGGATTCACAGCAGTCAATTACGTGTGGGCACTTCTCAGCGAAAATCTTGTCCAGAGAATCCTCCAAGCGCTTACGAGGAGCCAAACGATCAGCAGGAATATCCTTCATCCCGTCTGGGATCCAAACGTTGCACAATACCTGGTCATCAAGCTCCTGACCGATGCGTTCCGCAATACGTCGGCAAGCAATACCATGGTTAATCCAGAACGTACGAGTTTCTTCGTCTGGTGAAGAAAGCGAAAGCTCGTTGTTCATCTTAGGATGACCAAAGAACGTTGGGTTGAAGTCAATGCCGTAGCCCTTTTCCTTTGCCCATTCCACCCATGGCTCAAAATGTTTGTACTCAATTTGATCGCGATCAACCCAAGGATTTTCATCGGTGAAGATGGCATAGCATGCATGAAGAGCAATACGTTTCTTGCCTGGGCACATAGACATTGCCTTTTCGAAGTCAGCCTTCAGCTCTTCGAAGGTGCGAGCGCGACCTGGATAATTACCAGTAGTCTGGATGCCGCCGGTAAGGCCACCTTCCTGGTCGAAGCCAATAACGTCATCGCCCTGCCAGCAATGTACGGAAAGTGCCTTGCCAGCGAGCTTTTCCATAACTGCTTCAGTATCGATGCCAATCTTGGCGTACTCTTCGCGTGCCAAATCATACATGGTCGTCATAGAGTATCTCCTTATTCTGTCGGTTCGAATACTTATTACTTATTTATTTAAAGCGATATTGGGACTAGCCAAGTTGCTTCCCTAATCACTTATTTCCAATCACTGCCTACAACACATCACTGCAAGTTGAATTAAGTGCCAACATCTTATTAGCCGAATCTCTTTACATCAAACGAGGTTGCAATTGCGTCGCGAACGCTCTGCAAGTCGGGGAACACGCCATCGACAATCATCTGAACCGCCAAGTTCCCAAGACTCGTGCCTTCAACAGGACCAGCAAACACAGGGATACCACACGCGTCCGTGGTTAACTGGTTGAGGTAAGCGTCCTGGCACCCACCACCCACGATGTTGATGGACGTGTAGGTGCGCCCCGTGAGCGATGCCATTTCCTCAATAGATTC
This sequence comes from uncultured Eggerthella sp., assembly GCA_900556585.1. Classification (GTDB taxonomy): domain Bacteria; phylum Actinomycetota; class Coriobacteriia; order Coriobacteriales; family Eggerthellaceae; genus Anaerotardibacter. Next base: position 78,600 of record USPD01000001.1, on the reverse strand, counting down.
GGCATAGCAATTCGAAAGGCTCACGTACACACAACGCATCAACTCACCAACCGTAGTAGGAACCGCCTGACCCGTTTCAAAGCAGGCCAAACGAATCTCATCAATCATGGAATCAGGTGCCAGGAAGCGATCATCGTTTACGTTGACGCGTGCCTCGAAATCCTGTGCGGCTTTCGCGGCTTCAATGAGGTCGCCGAAGCCGAGAGTCGGGGTTTCGGTTGAGCCGGCGGTGGTAGCAGCGGCACCCGTAACACCGGTGTCCGCGGCGGCCGTAGCGTCGATACCTACAGTATCCGTGCCTGCCTCCGCGCCAGAGTCAGCAGCGGCGCCTGAAGCACCCACACCTAAATCGCGCACAAAAGGCGGCAACTGAGCTTCTTCGGCTGCCTTTTCGCTTGCTCTTTCATCGTCACTCGAGCCTTCGGCATCCTCCTTGCCTTCTACATAAGCAACGCCATTCAATTCGCGACGAATAGACTGGATCATCCACAAGCCCATAATGTTTTTCAGGAAACGAAAACGCAGGTCATACCCGCCTTCGTTGGTGAAATTCTGGAATCGAGAAGCATCTGATGTGATAGGACCTTCATTTTCGACACCCAGCAGGCTCCATGTGCCTGAAGACAAAAATACCGCATCCGCATCACGCGCAGGAACCGCCAAATAGGCGCTGCCTGTATCATGTGTTGCAGGCGCAATAATATGCGGAGTATAACCAAGTTGATTAGCGATTTCGGAAGTTACCTGACCAAGATCGGTGCCAGGCATAACCACTTCGCAGAACATTTCCTTCGGGATATCGAAGGCGTCCAGCAGCACTTCGTCCCACTGCTGAGTACGCGCATTAAGCAAACAGGTAGTGGAAGCGTTGGTGTATTCGTTTACCTTGGTACCCGTAAGCAAAAACGCCAGATAATCAGGAATCATAAGGAAGTTTTTTGCCTGTTCAAGCTGCTCGGGGTGTTCTTGCTTTAAGGCAATAAGCTGATAAATTGTATTAAAGGGCTGGCGCTGAATACCCGTACGGCGATACACTGCATCAGGCGCCATAATTCTGTCAGCCACAGAATATATTCCATTAGTACGCTCATCACGATAAGCAACAGCATTGCCAATAAGCTGATCGTTTTCATCGAGCAAGACAAAGTCAACACCCCAGGTATCGATACCCACTGTTTTTGGGGTGTAACCAACTTCTTTACACTTTGCAAGACCCGCAACTGTTTCGCGGAACAACATTTCGATATCCCAACAGTCGTGGCCATCGCAGCGCTTCTGAATGTTATCGAAACGATGAATTTCGGCAAGTTCGATGCGCCCATCACACACGGTACCAATTACCACGCGCCCTGATGATGCGCCAATATCAACTGCAGCATAACAATCCGAAGAAGTCATTAGTTTCCTCCTTCTTCGATGCCAATCTGAACGATTTGCATAACATTGGTAGGACGAGGTGATGGCAATGATGGATCTACTCCTACATCGTCGGTATTTGGTGATGTAGTGCGATCGCCCAGTGTAAACACCGCAACGTCCCCTTTGTGTACATATCCTTTTTCGGTAACGACCGAACGTGCCTGCTCCAAAATAAAAGAAGCGTCACCAACAACCTTGCCAAGGAGCGGTGTTATACCCCAAGCTAGCTGGAGTGAGCGACGATTTTCTTCCGATGGAGTAACAGCATAAATGGGTGATTTTGGTCGGTAGTTTGAAACCAAGCGCGCAGTGCGACCCGTCATTGTCGGCGTGACGATACATGACGCACCTACATGTTCGGCCGCTGTTACTGCAGCTAATCCCACAACCGCAGAAATGCCATTGGGCTCAGAGGTGCGATTCGGAATGGAACCCTGCTCGTAAATATGAGGCTCGGTTGCTTCAGCAATCTGAGCCATGGTTTGCACCGCTGGCACAGGATACATGCCGATAGCGGTTTCACCCGAAAGCGTCACGGCATCGGTACCGTCATAAATTGCATTTGCCACGTCCGCTACTTCTGCGCGCGTCGGACGTGGATTATGAATCATAGAATCGAGCATTTGTGTTGCAGTAATAACAGGACGATATGCCTTGTTACACGCCTTAATAATGTGCTTCTGCAGCAAAGGTACCTGGTTGGAAGGAACCTCTACGCCTAGATCTCCGCGAGCAACCATTACCGCGTCGGATGCTTCGATGATCTCATCAATATGATCAATCGCATGAGCGTTTTCGATTTTAGCAACCACGCGAATGTGCTCGCCGCCGTGCTGAATCAAGAATGATCGAATGGTACGCACGTCTTCGGCACAGCCCACAAAGGATGCCGCCACGAAATCCACCTTCTGCTCGATAGCGAACAGCAGGTCTTCTTCATCCTGTTCGGTCATGACGGGCAGCGGCACGTTGGTGCCAGGCAGGTTGATTTGCTTACATTCACCAAGCATGCCTGAATTCTGAACAGTACACTGAATTTCGGTACCACGCACGCGGTCAACCGCCAGCTCTATCAGGCCGTCATCCATCAGAATAATGGTGCCTGGCTCAACATATTGGCAGAGACCCGCAAATGTTTGATGAATACGACGAGATGTTCCCTGGATATCTTCTTCGGTTAAAAAAATATTGTCACCCGCACGAAGCAAAACAGGCTTGCCGCCTTCCAACTTACCAGTCCGAATGCTAGGACCTTTTGTGTCCAGCATGATAGCGCACGGCGAATCAAGTTCGCGGCGGACCTTTTTGAGACGATCCATACGAGCCTTATGTTCTGCGTGAGATCCGTGAGAAAAGTTACAACGAGCCACATCCATGCCAGCCTGGATGAGGTTCTTTAGCGCCGACTCGGAATCTACTGCTGGTCCGAGCGTACAAATAATCTTTGTTCGTTTTGCCATACGATAGTTCGCCTTTCATAAGCAGCGGTTTTCGGTAGCAGGCAAAATATTTACTTTCGACGATTACGTGTGTCAAAAGCAATTCCGTCTGCATGCCAAAATAAGCCGTTCAAGGGCAACAGTAGCTATTGTATGCTTTTTTACGAATATTTCAGAATTTTTAATCCTACAAAGTGAAGAAGATGTGAAAAAAACGTGGTCGCGAAAGAGCTCGAGAGTACGACTTTTTTATGACAACGCATTTTATGTACAGAAAGCATCTCTTTTTTGAATGCGCCATATTTTTTAGACGCAGGACACATCTCATTTTTGAATGCACTTCATTTATAAGTTACATCCTATTTTTTACGATTTTAAGCCTACCCCTCTGCAAAAAAGCTAGAAGTATATACTTTAGCGCTTCATGAATATAGGCAGTAAAGCAATCACTTTGAGATCGAATCGATTTTAAGTAATAAACGCTTGGATTTTTGTATCAAACTAAATTCTAGACATAAATCTAATACAAAGACTTTATTCCAATATATACTTCACGCGTTTTTGCAGAGGAGAACGGTACATTTGAACAAAATATGCACTAGTTTTCGAAATTTATACAAGAGCTTATGCAAAATTAGCAAAAATGCGCGCTTACCTGCTTAAGCCTGTCCCATCTGCGTCCGATCAGCTACGCTTGCCCATCTGCGCGTTTGTGTCCGCCCGCTTTTGAATCCTGCTTACCCATATCGCTCTTTATAGCCAGCGCAGATACCTCCTACTTTCACTATTAGTACTTCATCTTCTCTGCTGTTACTAAAAGCACTTCAAGGGTTTACCTATAAAAAGATTTACCGTTGGTAAGGATTTACCAACGGTAAGATTTACTCCTGGTAAGAATTTACCCCTGATAAGGATAAGAATTTATCAGATCGCTCACCGTTACAAACTTATACCCCTGTTCCTTCAAGACTGGCAAAGCCTTGCGTAACGCCTCAACAGTTTGCGCACGATCGCCACCACCATCATGCATGAGCAATATCTCACCTGGGCCTGCGCTTTCGATACGCTGAGCAACAACATCGGCACCTGGTCGCTTCCAGTCATGCGTATCAACATTCCAGCCAATTTCTGCTGTAATCATGCCACCCAGGTCAGCCGCCACACCTGCATCAAAGTTTCCGCCAGGCGAACGGAACATTAAACTTCCATCCTGCCCCGTTGCATCCTTGATCGCCTGCATGCCTTTTTCAAACTCCTGTTTACGCTCATCGCTCGACATTAAGATAAGACTTACACCTTGCCCGCTACCCTCGGCATGATCCCATGTATGAGTACCAATCTCATGACCTTCGTCAACAGCGCGCTTAACTAAATCCTCATGACCAGAAATTTTCTGACCAACTGTAAAGAAAGTTGCTTTCGCGTCGTTTTCTTTCAGAATATCGAGAATAGCCTGAGTCGATGAATCCCAAGGACCGTCATCAAACGTAAGCGCAATTACTTTATCGCCATTAGTATTTACGTTGTAATACTGGACAACACCATTAACAGGCTCTTTTGTAACAACCTCGGCGGTTTTACCCGATTCATTGCCTGTACGAACTACTTTTTCGCCTGGCTCACCTTGCTGGGTGTATAAATGAACAGCACCCGTACCACGAAGTTCGTAGGAAGGCTGCAATATCTGTGAATCGCTTTCAGTATAGTCTTCCATTATGTCAGTTCCGTTGGTCACCGAAATGTCATCGCCTTCGTTAAGGTGCGTTGAAAGATCGTCCTCTTCTTCGCCATTAATAGTTGCCGTTACGCGAGTACCATCACCCTGGCGAATAACCGACCCATCTACCGCAACATAATTGCCTGGCGTGACCGAAACGGTGTTCGTGTCCAGCAACCCTTCGACAGTGCGCTGCTGACCCGAAATCGTTTGTTGCTCGCCGTTGATCGTAACTGCAACAGCCTTGTTAGCATCCCATACCGTAAAGCCAAAAATACCCGCAGCAACAACCGCAACTACAACTACACCGCCAATGATTTTCATACGAAGGCCGCGCGGCATCTTGGGTCGCGGTCGATTAGCGCTCAGGTAGTTTTCAGCGATCAACTCAGACGAATGCTCGGTTGGGTTATCAAAATTTGCTGCTTTGTTGCTTGTCGCTTTTTCGCTTGCTGCCCTGCTGTGCACACTGCGCTTATAGGTAGCTTGCTGCGCTGAAGTTTGGCTTGCATGCGCAGTAGCCTGGTTTACCTGCGAATCAGTCTGGCTTGCGTTCGAGGTAGCCTGACTCGTATGTGAGACAGCCTGGCTTGCGCCATTATTTGTGTATTGGTTATTGCCTTGTTCAGCAGGCTGACCACCATTCACGTAAGGCATCTCGCTGCTTGCAGAAGGCGATGCCTGAGCTGGCATCCGTCCGCTAGCAGAAGGAGAAGGCACACCCTGTCGCGAGATACGACCATTTGCTGATGCCGTAGTCGATCCCTGCTGCGGGATACGACCACTTGCTGATGCAGCTGTCTGATATGGAATTCGGCCACTTTCAGAAGGCGCAGCTTGACGTGGAATACGTCCGCTAAGCGTTGCCTCACCAATATGAGGAGTACGACTTACTCGTGTGCCGTTTGTGCTATTAACTCCCGCACCATATCCACCAGTACCTGCAACGCCACCAGCTGCTGCAGCTCCCGCTTCATATGGATTTCCCGCTCGAGAAATACTACCCGCGTGATTAGAAATATGTGGAGTGTCGCTAATTCGCCTGCCTGAAACATGCGGAGTGTTGCTGGTGCGGCCCGAACCATAAGACACGCCACCCGTACGATACGGAGTAACCGAACGACGAGTATCACTATAGGCATCGCGACCATAGGAGTCGTCACGACGAGTATCACTATAAGCATCTCTTATTCGCGATGAGCTCGCGCCGCTACGACCCGCATCTTCGGGGTGCTGACTCCAATAGCACTGTCGGTTTGCCTCATCTTGTTCTTTTTTTGCTTGGGCGTAGCGCTGCGCAGGTGACAAAGCGTTTTGACGCGGATCGTGCGCGCTGTACAGCTCACGCTCGCGTTCGAGTTCGTCGCGTGCATTAAACACATTAGCGCGCTGAGATGTCCCGCGCGAAGAATTGCCCGATCGAGACGAGCGCGCAGCATGAGGTGAATTAGAAGTACGAGAATACGAGCCATATGAGCCGCCCGAAGCATGCGGTGTATGCGATGCGCGTGGCGTTGATCCAGTAGAACGGGACGCTGATCCATCGGAGCGAACTCCGTCAGAACGGAATGCCGATCCAGACACCGATCCGCCAGAGTGCTGCAACGGCGCACCAGAATAAGGCGCTGAAGCACCCGATCTTGAATGGAACGATGCTGCTCCTGACGCGTTAGAAGAAGCGTCAAAAGAGTGACGACGAGAAGGATAATTTTGTGGTTCGTTTTGCTGCGGCATTTTATCCTCAACCAAAAAAATCGGTTTAATACGTAACGTTAAAACAACGCAGAACTATCCAAAAAAAGAGCTTACGTAAAGGGATCTCAGATCAGATGTTTACTGCGTTGCCCCATTGTACTCGCTGCACGGCGCAAACTCGGGACAACTTTTTATTTGTTACCAAAACGCTGCCGGTTTCAACCATCTGTTACTTTTGCTCTTGCACTGTATACCCTATAGGGGTATATCAGTAAATGAAAGAAATATGCATTATGCACTGTTAAGTTAAGGAAAATGTATGACTACGACGAATAAGGATGTTTCGGCAACCGCTCCAAAAATCGAACACAGTGACGGAAGCACAACGCACCAAGCCGAAGCTTGTGCTCGCAGAGACGATGCCGTCGCTGAAGCCGGGTGCGACAACGGAAGCGCAACATTCGAAATCGAGCACAAGCCCGTCCAGCACGACTCCGCTCGCCAATGCTGCGTCCACGATAGTAACGCAGAAAAAAGCAGCAAACCTACCTGTGGCTGTCACTACAAGGAAACCGAACGCGCTGAAAAACTCCAGGCCGACATCCAAAAGCGCCTCAACCGAGCAATCGGTCAGCTAAATGGTGTGAAAAATATGATCGACGACAATCGCTACTGCGGCGATGTTCTAACTCAGCTTGCCGCAGCAGAAAGTGCCGTTCATTCTGCTGCAGAAATTATTCTGCGCGACCATTTGGAAACATGCGTGAAGGATCGTATTCGCCGCGGCGATGACGAGGTAATTGATGAAGCAATGCGTTTGATCAAGAAGTTCGCACATTCATAGCCGCAAGCACCACTGCAGCGTAGTAACAAATCTATAACGCGGCAGCATATTTACAGCACAGCAGCAAATCTAGTGTACAGTAGCAAATTTACAAAAGACCTTGAGAAGATATACTACCCCCCCCCTCCAAAAAAAATCTTTCAAGATATGCGGGTGACCACATGACAGTAAAACAAACATTCGACATAACAGGCATGACGTGCGCGGCGTGCTCTGCCTGCGTCGAAAAAACAACTAAAAAAGTAGAAGGCGTCCATCATGCCACCGTTAATCTGCTAAAGAATTCGATGGAGGTCGAATTTGAGCAGAATGCCGACCCCACACAAGTCACTCAAGCTATCGAGATTGCTGTGGACAAAGCAGGCTACGGAGCCTTTCCGCATGTTGGCGATATGTTTGACGGCGGTGTTGTGGGTGCTGGTAGCGCAGGTAGCACGAACACCATGGGCGGCGCAAACAACGATACTGCGAACACTTCGAGTGGCGCTAACGCGGCTGGCAGCATTGGCGCACCTGGCGCTCCCAACGCATCGGTTAGCACAGCCGAGCAGGAACGCAAAAAAGTGCTCAAGCGCCTTACAACTTCGATCGTCTTCATGGTGCCGCTGTTCTATATTTCCATGGGGCACATGTTCGGCTGGCCACTGCCTTCCATTTTTCTAGGAACCGAAAACGCTCTGGTGTGGGGTCTGACGCTTTTCTTGCTGCTCGTCCCTATCATTTGCGTTAACTTCAAGTTCTTCCGCATCGGTTTCAAAACACTCATCCACGGCGCACCGAATATGGATTCGCTCATCGCGCTCGGATCGGGTGCGGCAACAATCTACGGCGTGTATGCCCTGTTTCAGATGGCGTTCAACGCTGGCCACGGCAACATGGAGCAGGTTCACTACTTCGCTATGAATTTGTATTTCGAATCGGCCGCGATGATCCTGACACTTATCACACTGGGTAAGTATTTCGAAGCGCGCGCGAAAGGCCGCACCACTGATTCCATTTCACAGCTAATGGATCTATCACCCAAACAGGCGCTTCGTCTGGAGGACGGCAAGGAAACGCTGGTTGACGTGCGTAATGTACGCGTGGGCGATGTGCTGGTCGTCAAAACGGGCGAATCGGTTCCCGTTGACGGCGTGGTGTTGGAAGGCGAAGGGTCGGTCGACGAATCGGTAATCACGGGCGAATCACTGCCAGTAACCAAGCGTGCGGGCTCGAACGTCACAGGCGCAACCGTGAACACCAGCGGGTGGTTTACGATGCGCGCCGAGCACGTTGGTGCCGACACGGTGCTTGCTGGCATTGTGAAACTGGTCGATGAAGCCACCAGCTCAAAGGCACCTATTGAAAAAATGGCCGACAAAATCAGCGGTATCTTCGTGCCAGTCGTTATTGGCATCGCACTGGTTACGTTTGTGGTTTGGACTGTCCTAGGCGCCGATTTGGGCACCGCGTTATCCTATGCAATTTCGGTGCTGGTAATTTCGTGTCCCTGCGCTTTAGGCTTAGCAACACCAACGGCTATCATGGTTGGCACTGGACGCGGAGCGACAAGCGGTATCTTGGTGAAATCCGCCGAAGCGCTTGAGGTAGCACATGACGTAAAGACGGTTGTATTGGATAAAACGGGCACCATCACTCAGGGTGCCCCTCAGGTGACCGACGTTGTAGTTGTAGACGAAAGTGAGAGTGAAGGCAGCAGCGAGGTAGCGGCTGCTTCGGCGGTCGCAACCGCGGCAGCTGGCTTAGCAACCGAAACCGCAGCGACCGATTCAGCAGTCACAACCCCCACACGCACACAACTCCTTCAGACCATTGCCGCGCTCGAAAAACGCTCCGAGCATCCACTGGCACAAGCAATCATGCGCTACGTAAATCAACTTGACATTTCGGCACCCGAAGTTGCCGACTTCACACAAACCGCAGGCGAAGGAATTTCGGGCGCAGTTAACGGTGCGGCATGTTTTATTGGCAATGCTCGCATGATGGAATCACGCGGCATCGCGCTTGACCAAACACAGGCGCAACAGCTGGCAGACGCAGGCAAAACGGTGCTATATGTTGCCCGCAGCACAAAGCTTCTTGGCTACGTTGCTATCGCCGATGTGGTAAAGCCTTCTAGTGCTGCCGCCATCGCGCAACTCCACGAAATGGGCATTAAAACCATCATGCTCACAGGCGACGCTCAACGCACCGCCCAAGCGATTCATGAGCAGGTTGGCACCAACGAAGTTATCGCCGGCGTTCTGCCCGCCGACAAAGAGCGCGTTGTTCGCGAGCTTTCCGAAAAAGGTAAAGTTGCCATGGTAGGTGACGGTATTAACGATGCACCCGCGCTTGCTCGCGCTGATGTTGGCATCGCCATTGGCGCTGGTACTGACATCGCCCTTTCAAGCGCAGACATTGTACTGATGCACAGCGATTTAATGGATGTTCCTGCGGCGCTCGACCTGTCACGCGCGACACTACGCAACATTAAGCAGAATTTGTTCTGGGCGCTGTTCTACAACGCAATTTGCATTCCTGTTGCAGCAGGCGCGCTGGCATTCTTGGGCTTTAGCCTGAATCCTATGATTGCTGCAGCCGCGATGAGTTTTAGCTCAGTTTGCGTTGTAACTAATGCGCTGCGTCTGCGTCGTTGGAAGCCAAAGGTAGTATCTGCGCAGGCAGCTACTATAGCCACTACGGCAGCAACCGCTGCAACTGCGGTTTCATCTACAAACGTTTCTTCAGCTGAAACTTCTACCGCACCAATGGTATCAACAATGCCGACACAGTCTACAATTGCAGCCACCACAGCGGCAACTACCCCAGCTACCAATTCTCAAACTGGAAATATAAACGAGTCCGACAAAGAAAAGGGAAAGGAACCAACAATGGAAAAAGTACTTCACGTAGAAGGTATGATGTGCGAAAAATGCGTTGCACACGTAAAGAAAGGTCTTGAAGGGGTCGACGGCGTTGACGAAGCTATCGTTGACCTAGAAGGCAAAAAGGCCACCGTTAAATTGAGTAGCGACGTATCCGACGAAACACTGATCAACGCAGTAGTAGAAGAAGGCTACGAAGCCGAAATAGCATAGAGTCATAGACCAGAATCACGCAAAAGCGCCACGAGCAAATGTCCGTGGCGCTTTTTATTGTCGATTGTTAATTATTGTTGATGTTCGCTGGCTTCTTTATCAGCACGCGTAACTCTACTTTTCTGCCGATTCGGCTTCCTTAGCAGCACGCGCAGCCTTCGCCTTCTCCATAATCTCATGAGGAGAATCAAAATCATCAAAACCAGCGCTACCTGATGCCACCATGCGGTCGAGGGGCAAAATGACCAAACCAATGTTATCTACATATGCATATATCTCCATGCCACGCTTGCAGCGGAATGTGCATTCAACACAAGGATTCTTGTCGCAATACGCAAAAGCATCTTCGTCCGCCAGCGCAAACACAACTGGTGGCCACTTCTTAGGCTGAACATACTTCGTCATAATGCCCGTAAAGGTTTTCAATGCAAACCAACGTGGCTTACAAGCAGAGTCGAGTGACCTCCAATCAACTTTGACGCAATTGTTGTTCATGCCACCCATAATTTGGTAGTTGATCTTGAAACGATCAGCCACGTCAACAGCAGGAATAGGCGTAAGCTGCTCCATAGGTTTGCCGCAACAAGTCAGATGATATTCAACATGGGCATACGAAGGTTCGAAAATAAGCGAACGTTCACCATCATTAGTCATGGAGTTGTCTATAGCACCATCAAGGCCTTGTACAACAGCGCCACATTCAGTGCAATGAAAATAAGGTACATGAGCAGCAGTAACACGAGGCTTCCAGGTTGCATGTGTTCGGGTCGGACTATACTCTGCCATTGACTATCCCCTTCTTCCAGCAGGAAATGGACTCTTTTTATAAGAGCTACTCTTTTGAGGTTGCTTTGGGAAAGATTAACCTTTATGAGAAGTTGGCTCTTCAACTGGATTTCTGTAATAAAATCTTCGTTCGCATTTTACAACACCGTTACGCATTTGTTCTAGCGTCAATGTGACTATATTCGTTACATTTTGGAAGTAGCATCGCAATATGCTTTGCGCAATTTCAAAGAGGCGCGGCTCACATTTTAGACAGATTATCGGGAATAGCCAATCAATTCGCACATATTGATTTGGAGTCATGTTATAGCGGTCGTTTTTCTTGACGGGCAGCATGGGAAAAACTACGATTTACCTATATTAATCTATATTTCCAAAACGGAAGGGGAATGCGCATGAGCGTATATCAGGAGGCATACTGCCTGCCCGAATTCAAGTACGAGTATGAACGCCTAAAGGTTGATGTTCGTGGTCCAATCCATGTTGTTTCCTTCGACGACGCTGCAAATCTCAACGCAATGTCTTATCAGCAGATGGCTGACTTCAATGATTATTTGAAGAAAGTCCGTATGGATCCAGAGTGTCGCGTAATCGTTCTTACTGGTGAGGGCAAATCTTTCTGCGCTGGCTTCAATCTGAACGAACTCAACTATGAGCCTCCCGAGGATATGGGCCGTGCTCAGCGCGACCATTGCATCATGCAGACCATCTGCTCCGACCAGGCTGTTAACATGCGTAACGCAATGCAGCCAATCATTGGCGCTTTGAAAGGTCATGCAATTGGCGGCGGTCTTTCTTTGGCTTGCGCTTGCGACCTTCGTGTTTGCGGCGAATCTTTCAAGATGCAGGCCGGTTACCTCAACATTGGCTTAACTGGTACCGACATGTCTGGCTCTTACTATCTTCCTCGCATTGTTGGTTACGCTCGCGCTGCTGAAGCTTTGATGACTGCTCGCCGCATTGGCGCTGAAGAGCTTCTCGAGTGGGGCTTTGCTAACAAGGTTGTTGCTGATGAAGACGTTGTTGAAGAAGCGGTAAAGATGGCAGAAGCTATGGTTAAGAATTCTGCTCCTTTAGGTCTTCGTCTTACCAAAGAATCCTTGCAATGCTCTTTGGACAACTCTTTCGAAGCTCAGATCAAGATGGAAAACCGCAACCAGGTTCTCGCTTCCCAGACTGAAGACGCTCGCCGTGGCGTACGTAAGATGAATCCAAAACTTCGTGAAGAAGTAAAAGCACATCCAGAAAACTTTGCATTTACCAATATGTAAGTTTTTATACAGCTCTGTTGTGCCGCTGTATCAGCAGTTGTAGTACCAATATCAACAACTGCAATACTTGTTGAATAGCGAAAGCTCAGCAGCTGTAACGTAACATTTGCTTAAATGTTATTATTCTGCGGAAAACTCGGGCGCAGTATGACTTTCAAAAAAGTCGTCTCTTTATGAGGCGACTTTTTTCTTTGAAATATTGTCATATCTTATCGAAAACTTCGACTTTAAGTTTACGCTTGATTATATTGAACCCTAAGAAGCTCAAAGCGTATCTAGTAACAGCAAGAGAAAACTCATATAAAAGAAAACCATCAAGCCAATAAGAGCAGAAGCACAAACGATTTCGATAGACAATTGAACTGGGATTCATCAGGAATACTAAGCATTTAAGCTTGGGCCATACGTAATTGATGCAAGGAAGCTTTCCGAAAAAACCACTAAACATTTTCAGAAGTTCATCAAAACAAAAAAGCTGCCCAAGAGGCAGCTAAAATAATTAATGGTGCGCCATGAGGGATTCGAACCCCCGACGTACTGATTCGTAGTCAGTCCCTCTATCCAGCTGAGGTAATGGCGCGTTTTCAGCAGAAATTAGTTTCTTACTTTCTTGCCAATGTGTCAAGAACTTTTTTAAAAAATATTGAAAGTTATATTTTCCCCACCTTCTAAATTGTGTACACTCTAATATGCTTCGAAGTACGCATATAGCTAAGCAGCAGGACGAATGTCCGATTTTATGCAAAGTGCGTACAAAAAGTACCCGTTTTTATAACCGACTGAAAGGAAAGTACTTGAAGGTTCGAAAACCGAAACCTCACAGTAACTGACCTTCGGCCGCTTTCACTTTGGTTCTTTGCTAGTGTTTGTGGTCGGAGGAAAACCACGACACGGCAAGACTTCGCGTTTGGCATTTGTTTCCGTGCTTGTAATTGAGTAGCCTCGCGTACATAAAATATTGGTAGCGCACTTACCTGTAATAGTGCTGGCTATATGCAACACCATTACACATTCGCTCGCAACTATATCTAAATATTGTGATAACACGATCTTTTGATCGTAGAGTAAGTGCATATTGACATCAATAAGTCTACGCTCACCAACGGCTCGCTAACGACCTGAAACAGCTTAGTGACAACACGTTTGGCTTAGTTGTTTTGGCATGCAACGCTTACGTTTCAAAGAAACTGCTACGGTTCGATAGCAACACTTTGTGACAATGGTTGCGTGTTACCTACTCTTTCACTCAAACATGCCATACGTGCAGTCTTCAGAAAAGGAGCCGCATGCTTTATTTATCCCAAATGCTTGGCGAGCCAGTAATTGACGCCAATGGCGAAAAAATTGGTTCAATTTCGGATCTCGCTATCCAAACAGGAGAAGTATTCCCTCGTATCACCAGTCTCGCATTTCTTGGACCTGGCAAAACGCCCTTTATGATTTCCTGGCGTAAATACGTTGAAGGCTTTAACGAAGAAGAAGGCATTCGCCTCAAGGTGGATCGAACTGCCATCCGCTTTAGCTATCTACAACCTGCCGAAGTTTTACTAGCACGCGACTTGCTTAATCGCCAAATCGTAGATACACAAGGCATGAAGGTTGTGCGTGTAAATGATCTGAAACTCTCTGTTTCGGGCACGCAACTTCGTCTTTTAGGAGCAGAAGTTGGTTGGCGCGGTATTCTGCGTGGTCTAGCACCATGGGTAGAAAAAGCTGCATGCACAGCTGCAAAAGTATTCAATAAGAATATCGATGAAAAATTAATCGCTTGGAACTATATGGATTTGCTGGATCGAGATCTATCAAAGGTGCAGCTTTCCGTTTCACACACGCGCCTTGAAGAACTTCATCCAGCTGACGTTGCCGATATTCTAGAGCAGCTTGACCCTAAACAACGGGCAGAAGTATTCCAGCACCTAGATGACGCACAAGCGGGCGAAGCAATTTCAGAAATGGAAGACGAATTCCAAGCAGACATCATTGACGGCCTAGATGAAAATCGTGCTAGCCGTCTGTTAGGTAATATGGATCCTGACGACGCGGCAGATATTGTGGGTGATCTTCCATACGAAAAAGCGGAAACACTTTTGCGCTTAATGGGCGTGGAAGATGCGGCAGGCATTCGTAAGTTACTTGGCTACAAGGATGACACCGCTGGTGGCTTAATGACTACTCAATATGTTGCCATGCATACAACCGATACTGTTGCCGAAACTACTGAAGTGCTTCGCAATTTAGATGAAGACCACCCCACTGTAAGCTACGTTTACGTACTTGACGAATATGAAAAACTGGTAGGAGTTCTTTCGCTTCGCACGCTCGTTTTGCATCACGATAGTACCCAACTGAAAGATATCATGTTCGATGACCTAATAACGTCTCTTCCAGAAGAGCCTGAAGATGAAGTTGCAGCAGATATTTCTAAATATGGATTGCTCGCCATGCCTGTTGTAGACGAATCGGGTCGCATGCTCGGTATTGTTACCTTTGATGATGCAATGGACGTTATCGAAGACGATGCTGAAGAGGTTAAAACTCATTGGGCATGGGGTCAGCTAGCCATTACTGTAGGCATTTTCATTGTTTTGATAATTCCGTACACCTTCGTAATCCTTCATTTCTTCGGATCGAATTAACAAGCGAAAGTACTTGATGTGTATGACCGAGATGAAGAAAAACAACGAAACAACGCCTGATACAAAAGTTGCACAAGTAGCTGCAGCCACAAGAACAGCAACAACCTCTCAAGATACATCCAAAAAGCGTTCAAAATTTTTTTTGGTCTTAGCAGCAATAGGCCCAGGCGTAATTGCCGCTATGGCCGGAAACGATGCTGGTGGTATTTCTACCTACTCCACTGCCGGCGCAAAATTCGGCTACATGACTCTATGGGCTATTCCTGTTATGTGCATTCTGCTTATCGTGGTACAAACCACCGCTACTCGCATGGGCGTAGTCACCGGCAAGGGATTTTCGGCGCTTATTCGCGAACGCTTTGGCATTCGATTAACAGCACTCGCTATGCTGGCGCTATTGGTAGGCAATATTGCTACCACTTTTTCTGAGTTTGCTGGTGTAGCAGCAGGTATGGAAATGTTCGGTGTACCACGATGGATTTCGGTTCCCGTTGCCGCTCTTGCGGTATGGGGACTTATTGTTGGTGGCAGCTACAAACGTGTACAAAATATTTTCTTGGCTATCTCGTGCGTTTTTGCCACTTATATCGTGGCAGCAGTCCTTGCACAACCTAATTGGAACTTAGCACTAATTCACACCGTTATGCCTCAAGCTGCATCCGATATTGGTTTTTTGTCGCTAATGGTTTCAATGGTTGGTGCGACCATTGCACCATGGATGATGTTCTTCACACAAAGCAACGTGGTTGAAAAGGGATCGGGCGTGAAAGATTTACCTTATCAACGCATCGATGCCATAACGGGCGCTATTGTAGGCTGTGTCGTAGCATGGTTTATTATTGTAACTACCGGCACAGTACTGTATCCGCAAGGTATTGAAGTCTCCAGTGCAGAAGCTGCGGCGGCAGCACTCGCGCCATTTGCAGGCCCCTACGCCGAAGCTCTTTTCGCAGCAGGATTAGTGGCAGCAAGTTTGTTAGCAGCCTGCGTTCTTCCGCTGACTACGGCTTTTGTAATTTGTGAAGCATTCGGATGGGAAGCGGGTGTTTCTTTTACCTGGAAAGAAGCTCCTATTTTCAAAGGTATTTTTACTTTTGTTATTTGCCTATCAGCACTGATTATCCTGATCCCAGGATTAAATTTGATGGGTATTATGCTTGCATCACAGTTCGTTAATGGTGCGATTTTACCGGTATTGCTTATTTTTATGGCCATCATCTGCACTGATTCATACATCATGGGCAAATATTGTGTTCCCAAAATAACCCGTATTTTGCTTTATATCACTATTGTTGTAGTAGGCTTACTTTCAATTATTTGTATAGTGTTCCAACTGTTAGGGATTGGATAGTCATGAAAAATACGCTTAAGGATCCATACACCGATAGAAATACTGTTGCCAAAACAAATGAACGCACCGCACTGCGCAATGAGCTTCGCGAAAAAGCTAAACACGCCCGAGCAGAAATGCCAGCACCCTATCGTGCGCATAAAAGTGCTGAATTATGTAAGCAGCTCATTGAATCACTTCAGATCACATTAGGTGTCACTAATACCAACCCCAAAAATGCAGTGGTTGGCGTATATTCAGCTTTTCACGAAGAAGTTGACTTGCAGGATTTTATTAAACATGCTTATTCTATGGGATGCGCAATTGCGTTTCCCTGCATGGTGCGCGACGCATGGAGTGCAGACAAAGCAACTTGTCAAATATCAATCCATGCAGCTAATGAAACAACCCCTTCGACTACGTGCCAAAACCAAATACCCCAACAAACTATGGAAATGCGCATTGTTTCCGCAGACGCCTATAAAGAAAAAAGGGTTACTTTTTTAAACAACCCCTTAAAACATTTTTCGCACTACGATACCGAACTTGAGTCGTATCCCTATTGCGCCGCCGAGCAATTAACCATGATCATTGTCCCTGTCGTAGGGTTTGATTCGCATGGAAACCGATTGGGTTATGGCGCTGGCAACTACGATCGATACTTGACGCAAATTCCAAGTACTTGTCGTGTTGTGGGGGTGGCATTCGCCGAACAGCAAGTTGACAACATTCCTACTGAAGAACACGACATCCCCCTAACAATTGTTTCCTTATAGACAAAAGAAACCCCTATCAAACAAGAAGGTATTATTGCGGGCCAAACACCATGTCACACATCAATCACTATGCCATGCACTAAGCCTTTTAGTATGCTCTAAGTGCCACGTCGTACCCTGAACACGACGCTGACTGAAAGATTCCGGTATCACAAGCTGAGTGGGCACTATATCGCAAAGAGCTTTATGCATCCAAGCAGAGCTCCGCTCTACAGACATGACAGCACCGTAGATAGATCTTCGAATAAACGTTGCTAGGCGTAGCTCTCGCACTGAAATTCGATTTTGACCAAATATGCACTGTTGTAGACAGGAATCTCAATCCAATTTTCGCCAATAAATTGGATTATTACAAAAATAGCTTCTGACGTAACCGTCAGAAGCTATTGACTTTTTTGAACTCGCACTTTAAATATCTACAACACACGATATTTGACCAAAATTGGCAAATCATGCGAACTTCAGAATTTACGACCTAAAAATGACACATCTGCCTTCGCCGCACTATTTGTCAAAGTATATACATACCCCAAAAGACAAACCTTCTGAAGCACTATGCTTCTTTCTTTGTCACTATCACACGAGCAACCAAAATAATTATCACCGCAACAACAATACCACCAATCAGGGAAGGCCATGGTGAAGCGGTAATGCCGGCCACTATATAACCGACTAAACAAATAACCGCAACCAATGTTGCATAAGGTAACTGAGTTTCAACATGACGTAAGTGATTACAACTTGCACCCGCTGACGACAAAATGGTTGTATCCGAAATAGGCGAAGCGTGATCGCCATATACAGCGCCCGCGAGAGTTGCGCCAATGGTGACCAAG
Organism: uncultured Eggerthella sp.; assembly: GCA_900556585.1. GTDB lineage: Bacteria > Actinomycetota > Coriobacteriia > Coriobacteriales > Eggerthellaceae > Anaerotardibacter. The sequence continues at coordinate 60,771 of USPD01000001.1, read as the reverse complement.
AACAATGGATCGTCAGATGGGAAGATACCCAGCACAATAGGCAGAATCAAAGCAATAGTGCCCCAAGATGTGCCCATTGCAAATCCAATAAAACCAGACACTACAAAAATAACTGCCGGCAAGAAAGTGAGTTCAAATCCGACACTGGTTAAGAATGTTGCAACAAATTCACCCGTGCCCAACATATAACGACAACAACCGCCCAAACTCCACGCCAAAACTAGAATCATAATGGCGCCAACCATTGAACGAACACCCTCAGACACGCCTTCAGTGTAACCCGCAAGCGTTGTGAGTTTACGAGGAATAAACATAATAGCCGCAAAGAGTAACGCCACTGCCGAACCAATGCATAAGCCCGAAACAGGATCTACGCCAACTGCTGTTGCAAAATCCGTGCCCGAAAAGAAATCGCCAACATACAGCATACCGATAATAGAAAAAATAATCAGAACTACGATTGGTAAAACCAAATCGTACACTTTACCTTTATCAGATACAGGTAAGCCCTTATATTGTTCAACTGCCTTAGGAGCACCTTCTAAGTCAGACTGCTCAGTAACAACCGTTTCAACATTGTCACGCTCTTCAGGAATGCCAGCACTTGCCACCTTCTCTAAAGGAGAATCAGGCTCCACAATAGCGCTAAACGTACGGGCTTCGCAGTCGCGCTGAGCCTTGCCCATAGAAAAGAAGTCCTTGCCCACTGCACAAAGTACAAAAACAAACACAATCGTAATCAATGCATATAAGTTGTAGGGAATAGATGCAACAAAGGTATTGAAGCCATCATCACCCAAATAGCCGCCAACTGCTACTGCCCACGAAGAAACAGGCGCAATAATACAAACAGGAGCTGCTGTTGAATCAATAATGTAAGCTAGCTTTTCGTGGCTAACACGAAACTTATCAGTTACTGGGCTCATAACTGCACCAACCGTAAGGCAATTGAAGTAGTCATCAACAAATACCACAATGCCCAAAATTGCAGTCATAATAGATGCCATACGTGCATTCTTTATGCGCTTTGCAGCCCATTCGGCATAAGCACGTGAACCACCTGCTACAGCAACCACGACCACTAACGCTCCTAGTAAAGCCAAGAACAAGATGAGCGCAGCGTTTGACGCAATTTGCTCTGCCATTACAGCAGGAATCATAGTAAACGCCGTGATCAGCTGTTCTAAGCCTACCCCTTCCAAGGTAAATTCATATACCAACAAGCCCGAAAATACACCCGCTAAAAGCGAGGAATAGACCTCTTTGGTAATGAGAGCTAGGCCGAGCGCCAACAAGGGTGGCACGATAGACCACGCACCAGTGGAAATTAATTCGAAGCCTTCCATGTAAGTACTCTCCTTTTCCTTCCGTATACATAGTACGGGATTGCCATACGCAGCATAAAAACACCCAGCGTAAATTTAATAGTAAGGCGTAAACCGTACGCCATTGCGAAACATGTCCGTCCATTATGCACTCAATAACATCACGATAGTTTTCGCAAATTGGCGTATCGTAAAGACACACTACTTACCCACTAACACGTGAGATCACAACCACATACGACTAAAATCACTAAAGGGATTATACGGGAGTACATGAAGTTATTTATTTGCATTCAAGAATATTGACGGGGATGCGGCTCTTACCAAGGTGTACGGCAAAACACAACAACTAAAACGCGATTACTTGCTCTTTTACACAAACTTTGGCGCATTAGCACCAAGAACAGCAAGGGAAACGCCACGCATTAAAGCGAACAGGCCAATGAGAATCGCCAACATCTCAGGCATAATAAAAAACCCTGCACCAAATAGCAGTGATACTATACCGGAAAATAACATCCATCCCCAAAGCGAAAATCCAGCCTTACGTGCATTGATTGACCCAATGATTTCATAAACCGCAAAAACAATTATGAACATGCCTACAACCCAAGGCAATACAACAGCAAACACCATTGGATGAATAAGAAACATCAAGCCAATTAAAATATCAACAACGCCATACGCCAAAATCCATCCAGCAAGATCAAGTGCTTCTTTGTCACGAAAATAAGTCACCACATTAACAACGCCCGAAAGAACAAATCCTGCACCAATCATAAAAGCGATTGAGCCGAGCGTAATACCCGGAAAAACCAAACAAACAATACCGAATACTACAAGTAGAATCCCCGCAACTATGAGCTGCCAATTCTTCCCCTCGTAAGCTGTTGCCATCTTTTCCTTCTTTCCAACACCCATAAGTTCAACCTGGCTACATCAACAGAGCAGGTGTTCAAATCCATTATATGCCGATATCAACTAATAAATAACAACAAACGATAAGTTCAACATTGCTGTAAACACGCTAATTCACGCATAAAATCTTTATAGCTTTGCTAATATGAGGGCAACTTTTATGTAGAGATGTAGAGCAAATTAACAAAACACGTATAGATCACATTCAAACAACTGTTAAACAGCAACAAGGAGGACACATTATGAAATTGGGGTTTATTGGATGCGGCAATATGGCAAAAGCAATTATCAAAGGTATTATCTCAAGCGATCTTGTATCTGCTAGTAATATCTACGGCTCAAATTCCAACGAGGCTCACGCAAAAGACGCTGCTAAAGAACTAGGTATTTTAACAACCACTAATAATCTTACTGTTGTTGAAAACAGTGACATTGTTTTCTTGAGTGTTAAGCCTTATCAATATGCTGATGTTATCAGTGAAATCAAAGATACCCTTAGCGAAAACCAAATTATTGTTACTATCGCACCCGGCAAAACCATCAAATGGTTAACCGAACAGTTTGGCAAAGCTACTAAAATTATTCGCACTGCACCAAATACTCCCGCTCTCGTTGGTGAAGGTTTGACCGCATACCATGCAAATGATTTAGTAAGCGACGAAGAGGTAGCCTATGTGGTAAGCCTTTTGGAAAGTTTCGGTGCAGCTATTGAGCTAAAAGAAGACCTGCTTGATGTATCTGCCACTGTTGGCGGATGTTCACCTGCTTACACCTACATGTTTATTGAAGCTATGGCTGATGCAGGCGTTGCAGATGGTCTTACGCGTCAACAAGCTTACTATATTGCAGCACAGGCAGTATTAGGATCGGCGAAAATGGTACTCGAAACAGGCAAACATCCAGGCGAGCTAAAAGACCAGGTTACTTCGCCTTCAGGATCTACCATTGTTGGTGTTCAAAGTCTTGAAGAAAATGCGTTCCGCGGCACAGTTATTAAGGCATTGCGCGCGGCAGTAGCGAAAGCTCGCACGCTGTAAACGCGCACCACTCGTGAAGCGCCCATGAAGGCTTTGCTCGATGGGTTGACAAGCACAAAACGCATACTACAATCTGTGTTAGCACTCTCCTTTTGAGAGTGCTAATTTTATCCAAAAGCAATGCGGATTAGGATGATTCGCCACAAGTACAATGGGTCCCTTTACGCAGAAAGAAGGAATTGTTTCATGCGCAAATTTAAAACCGAAAGCAAAAAATTGCTCGATCTTATGATCAACTCAATCTATACCAATAAAGAGATCTTCCTACGTGAGCTTATCTCAAACGCATCTGATGCAGTAGATAAACTTTACTTCAAAAGCCTAACCGATACTTCCATGGGCATCAGCAAAAATGATCTTGAAATTGATGTTGATTTTGACAAAGAATCACGCACTATCACCATTTCTGATACCGGTATCGGCATGACTAAAGATGAGCTAGAAACTAACCTTGGCACCATTGCTCATTCGGGTAGCCTTGAGTTCAAGACTGACAACGCTGATGCACAAGGCGAAGATTTAGACATAATTGGCCAGTTTGGTGTTGGTTTTTATTCGTCCTTTATGGTCTCTAAACGCGTCATGGTTATTTCCCGTGCTTATGGCAGCGACGAAACTTGGGTTTGGGAAAGCGATGGCATCGAAGGCTACACTATCACCGAAGCAAGCGAAGAGCAGGCAGCCGGCATTCATGGCAATCATGGCACTACCATTGTCTTATTCTTAAAAGACAACACCGAAGATGAGGAATATGACATCTTCCTAGATCAATATGAACTCCAGGCACTCATCAAACAGTACAGCAACTATGTGCGTTATCCGATTCGTATGGAAATCGAAACACGCAAACCTCTTCCTAAACCAGAAGATGCAGGCGATGATTACACTCCCGAATTCGAGACCGTACACGAAATTCAAACCATTAATTCCATGATTCCAATCTGGAAGCGCCGCAAATCAGAGGTAACCGAAGAAGAATACAATAACTTTTACAAAACCGATTTTCATGATTTTTCTGATCCAATTTCTACTATTTCAGTTCATGCCGAAGGTGCGCTGTCATACGACGCATTGCTGTTTATTCCAAGTCGCACTCCTTATGATTTCTACAGTAAAGACTACGAGAAGGGTTTGGCGCTCTATAGTTCCAACGTGCTCATCCAGGAAAAATGCTCTGAATTACTGCCCGACTATTACAATTTCGTTCGTGGCGTAGTGGACAGCCAGGATTTGACGTTGAACATTTCACGTGAGACCTTGCAGCACAACAGCCAATTACGTGCTATTGCCAACAAAGTAGAAAAGAAAATTACCAGCGAACTAGGCAAGATGCGTGACAACAACCGCGAAACCTATGAAAAGTTCTTTGAAAACTTTGGCCGTAATCTGAAATATGGTATCTACTCTAGCTACGGTATGAAGAAAGACACGCTAGCTGATCTGCTTTTGTACTATTCAGCAAAGAACAAAAAAATGGTTACCCTCAAGGAATACGTTGAGAATATGACTGAAGATCAAAAGTCTATTTTCTACGCTGCCGGCGAGTCGGTTGACCGATTGGCACATCGTCCCATCGTTACTACTATTTTAAACAAAGGTTTTGATGTCCTACTTTGCCCACAGGATGTTGATGAATTCTGCTTAATGTCCATGAGCGAATACGAAGAAAAGCAGTTCAAAAATGTTGCTGGCGGCGACCTTGGCCTTGAAACCGAAGACGAAAAGAACGCAGCTGAAGCTATCACCAAGGAAAACGAAGACTTATTCAATGCAATGAAAGATGCCCTTGACGGTAAAGTAAAGCGTGTCGTAGTATCCGCTCGTTTATCCGACACACCTTCCTGCGTAACCGCAGAAGGCCCTATTACCTTGGAAATGGAAAAGGTTTTGGCAGCTGGGCCTGATGGAGAACAGGTAAAGAGCGATCGTATTCTAGAATTAAACCCTCAGCACCCTGTATTCAAGGCACTACGGAAAGCATTTGAAGAAAAAGACGATGATAAGGTTAAGTCTTATGCACGCGTTCTATATGACCAGGCTTTGATTACCGAAGGTCTGCCAATTGATGATCCCGTAGCTTACACCCAAGCCGTATACAAATTCATGGTGTAGCAAACATAACTATCACTAGCAAAAAGCTAGTGGGGTCACGAAGTGCAAACCTCAAAATTAAAAGGGTTGGAATGATTCCAGCCCTTTTAATTTGTGCATTTAAAAAGCGGTCGATCTGCAAGCGAAAACTTCTGTGTACAGTTTATAATTTTCTGATTCGCTCCAAGGGTTAGCAAATTGTCGTTTTAGCACTCACGAACCTTGACGCTTACCACTTGCTGTCTAGCCCAGTCTGTTACTTGCCTTCTATATTAATTACTTTCTATAAAAGCTCCCGTTCGCTTTATACACATCCAATTCCCACTGACGACGATTGCTGTTTGCTACCGTGTCCAAAATCAAACCCGTCGCAAACGAAAGCGCCGCACAGCCAGCAAACGCAATAGAAACCAGCATCGTAGGAATTCGTGGCACCAAACCCGTTTGCGCGTATTCCATAAGAACAGGAACCGCAGCAATTATTGCCAGCACGATAAGAAGCAATGCCAGCCACCCAAAAAACGCCAACGGGCGATAATCTTTAAATAACGCAGTAATTGCCTTTAGCACTTTCGCTCCATCGCCAAAAGTGGAAAGCTTGGAATAACTCCCCTCTGGACGATCGCGATAGTCAATTGGTACATCCACAATACGCCAACGTTTATCTACTGCATGAATGGAAATTTCGGTTTCAATCTGAAAGCCTTCTGAGAGCACTGGCATAGTTTTAACAAAAATACGATTGAATGCGCGATAGCCCGTCATAACATCTTCGAAAGCGTAACCATAAATCGTCTTGATAAGCCAACGAACCAAATCATTACCAAACCCGTGAAATGCGCGATCGTTTTCTTCGCCATAAGAGCCATTAGAAAGACGATCACCCACCGTCATATCTGCACGATCTTCCCGCAAAGGCTTCAGCAACTCAGGTGCCGCTTCTGCAGGATAGGTATCATCGCCGTCGACCATGATGTAGTAGTCAGCCTCAATATCGCGAAACATGCTGCGAACAACATTGCCTTTTCCTTGGCGGCCTTCAAACTTCACAATTGCGCCATGCTCGTGCGCAATCTTGGCGGTGTCATCTTTGGAATTGTTGTCATAAACATAGATGTCCGCCTCAGGCAGCACACGTTTGAAATCATCGACCACTTTCCCGATAGTAATTGCTTCGTTATAGCAAGGTATCAGAACAGCAATTTTGTCTGCCATAAGTTGAATCCCTCCGAGGTACCTAAGGTGGTATTTCAATTTCGCTTGTGTTTGACGACAAAATACCAGAATTCGCCAACAAACAACGGCAAAGTGTATAAGTATTACAGCATTCAGGCAAATACAAATACAATCTCGTTCAGTTTAACGTTTCTTAACAATTCCTCCAACCATAAAACGATGCTAGAATAAAGGCAGATAACAAACAGGGCTGTTGGGAGCCCAAAACTTAGTTCCTGAATGTTCAGGAGAAAGAGGGGCGATTATTATGAAGCAATACAAACGAGTATTTGCTGCACTAGACGGAGGCAGCACCCAGGAAGAAGTGGCTCAGCGCGCTATTCAAATTGCATCTCTGAACCATGCCGAATTGATGCTTGGCCACGTTATTGATTCTGTTCCAGATTCTTTAACAGGAACCGATTATCAGGAACTTGCACAAACCATCCAAAACCGCTTAGAAGATTCCTTAGGTGACATCTTGAAAGATGCCCGCAACAATCCAAATATTCCATCTGTCGAAGTTGTTGTAAAGGTTGGTCGTATTCAGGAAACAATTCACAACTTGATGATTAAACCTTTCAATCCTGACATCGTAGTTTGCGGTGAACGTGGTCTATCAAACATTACGTACGTATTTGTTGGCAGTGTCTCCACTTACCTTATCCGCAACCTTCGTTGCGACGTTTTAGTCGTAAAGCAAGATTAAACTGCACATAGAACATCAACCATACAACAAAAGTGAGTTTGTTTAGGTGGGGCTGATAGCCCCACCTACTATTTATACACTTTAAACTCACAGATGCTTTTTGAGTGCTTATTGCAGAAGGTGCCCAAATAAGAAAAGGGAAATGTAGCAAACACCAACAAAGGTTATACCCATTAAACACCTATGAAATAATAAACTCTATTCACGCCAATTAATAACTCTTTTATTGCGCGTTGTGTAACCAAACAGCTTATGGTTTTAAATCTTTATTACTAAAGACCATCTAAGTCAAAAGACTACCAACCGAAAATCTTTATTATTATTAATTTTGATTCCCAAAAAACTTATTATTCTCTCCTCGGAGTTCAATACAAGCTCGCGCTTTCTAACACTGCTGCTAAAATAGCATTGCATACTTGCAAAATAAAACACAAAACAGCAAAAGCGCGTAGCTGCCCAATATCATTACAGAATCGTCAGCTATTAATAGACATGCGGATTACAATTTCGCTGTTTGCGATTTTGCTGTTTAAAACATCGCATAGAAAGGTGCATTTCATGCAGCAAGATCATTACGATTACTTAATCGTGGGTGCAGGCATTACTGCTGCCGTATTTGCTCACGAAGCAACCCATCGCGGCAAAAGTTGCCTAGTTATTGACCGCCGAGATCATATCGCTGGTAACATTTACACTTCTCGTGAACATGATATCAACGTCCATAAATATGGTGCCCACATTTTCCATACCTCAATAAAGCCCGTTTGGGATTATGTAAACCAATTCGCTGAGTTCAACAACTACGTAAATTCTCCTGTTGCTCGCTATCATGACGAGCTGTTTAATATGCCTTTTAATATGAATACCTTCTCAAAAATGTGGGGCGTTTGTACACCTGCTGAGGCTAAGGCGAAAATTGAAGAGCAAATTGCTGCTGAAGGTATTACTGAACCAAAGAACCTCGAGGAACAGGCTCTATCCCTGGTTGGGCGCGACATCTTCGAAAAGCTTGTTAAGGAATACACTGAAAAACAGTGGGGTCGTGATTGCAAAGACCTTCCTGCATCTATTATCAAGCGCTTGCCTGTACGTTTCATCTATGACAACAATTACTTTAACGATCGTTGGCAGGGTATCCCTATTGGTGGTTATACCGCTATGGTGCATCGCATGTTCCATGGAGCTGAAATCCTACTAAATACTGAATATCGTGATTTTATTGCACAGTATCCAAACATCGCCGATCGTACTATTTACTGCGGACCAATTGATGAGTTCTACGACTTCAAGTTGGGTAACCTTGAGTATCGCTCCTTGCGTTTTGAATCTGAGCTTGTTGAATGCGAAAACTGGCAAGGCAACGCGGTTGTTAACTACACATCCCACGAAGTACCTTGGACTCGCATCATCGAGCACAAGCATTTTGAGTTTGGTAAAGACGCTGATGGCAACACCATTCCTGTTTCTATCATCACGCGTGAATATCCTGCTGATTGGAAGCCAGGCGACGAACCTTACTATCCTATTAACGATGAGCGTAATACGGCGCTTTATGAAAAATATGCAGAACTGGCAAAGCAAGAAGGCAATGTAGTATTCGCTGGTCGACTTGGTGGCTACAAGTATTATGACATGGATAAAGCTATCGATGCTGCTTTCAACCTGGTACAACAAGAACTCGGCTTGAATATCCGTTTGAACATGATCGTTCGCGAAAAATAGAATGCGAAAATGCGACTCCTGATCGATGCCGATAACTCTGAATAATTTTATTAACATTTGGGATGTTTTTCAGTACAAATGAGTCTCCTTTGGGGACTCATTTTTGATTAAAGGAGACTGCCAAAGTATTTTGTGGCATTTGCTTTACCCTTTATTTTTAACCATTTTCCCTTATTCTATGTAGGTGCTCTGCAAAATGGTACGAAGTATATACTTACATCTTTCCAGTATCTAAAAATCATTGAAAAGCACTATTTCCGATGTAATGAAACGATGGATATTTGCAATATTCAAGCAAATATTAACTGTATAAAAATTACGAACCAAAAGCGAATATATACTTCATGCCATTTTGCAGCATGGGTTGCATAAAACTAGCAAAATTTACCGGTTTGCTGCCAGGATTAATTGCGGAAGGTATAGCTAATGTACTTTTTAATGTATTCCCTGACGCACTTCATGCAGGATACAACAAACACACCTTCAGGCACACTGTATGAATGCTATAGCAAACGTGTCCTTTAATATGCTTTGCGAATGTTATTGCAGATGCGAGTAAATGTACTCCGATGTACCTGCAAAAATATTTATCTATGCGTGGGTACGATGATCTTGATAGTTTGCTAAATATGTTGCGAATTCAGCAGACGTGTCGGAATTGCCTGTGCGCCATGCTTTGTGATCAATGATGGTACTTTCAAAACCGTAATATGCATCAATGTAGGCAATCAAACCATCAAGTGCGTCTAGCTGTACTTGTGGGTAATCACCCGAACCACCTACATGAACCATTTCAATACCTATCGAATAAGAATTCATACCATAGTCGGCAAAACTTGAACCGATAGAAGTCGTACCTACTTTATCGTCGCGAGATTCATCCTCAACGCCGTATTGAGCATTATGCCCTGTGTCTCCAAATCCAGCATGGTGCGCAATTGCGTCAAGCGGAACACATTGCACGATGCTACCATCTTTATTAATAACAAAATGTGCCGCAACGCCCGATCCGTTGCTGTCCCAATAATCGACAACACCAGAAGCGCTTCCTTCACCTTCCGTATCATGCAGCACAATATATTTTTGGAATTCTGCGCCCTTTTCACCATGGACAAAGCTATCTCGATAGTCTTCAGTAATAGTAAGCTGCGCACGAAGCTCGTCAGGGTCGGGGCCCGCTGGCTCCTCAGCAGTCTCCTCCGAACTTTCTACCCCTTTATCGTTCACCTCAAACTGCTCAGGGGCAGCGCTTGAATCAGTTGAATCCTGTGAACAGCCACTCATTAAAGTACACATCATCAACGTAGCTACACATACAAATGCAAGCGTGCTCAAACGGAGTCTCTTTACGAATAAGCTTTTCGAAGAAGAATTCAAATTCAAGTCTCCTTAGTTTATCAGCTGCTTAATAAGCCACGATTCGATAACCTTATTATAGTTTTCGAGCGGATCTTCAGCCTCAAAGGCACAAGCCAACTTCGCGAGCGCTTAATAACGGCTATCGAAAATGCGCTGAGTCTTCTTTTCGGAGCGAGGCAATTCTCCCAGTGGCACACCCTTTGCATCGGGAGTGCACCCAATCTTTGCCTTGAAGATAAGCTCAAGCTCCGACTCGCAGCGCCTCAAATCATCGCCTGTAAGATCGGTTTCGAACAAAACAGTCAGTACATCGCGACCCATAATATGTTCGATCATTACCTGATACTCCGAAGATGTTCCCGACGTTGCCGCAATTACTTCCTCAACCTGAGCTGGGAACATATTTACACCCTTAACTTTGAACATATCGTCGGTACGACCTACCAGCGTATCAATACGAGGATGCTTCATGCCGCAAGCGCAATCACCTGGAATGATGCGGGTCAGATCATGAGTACGATAACGAACCAACGGTGCACCTTCTTTGCGCAGCGTTGTTAATACCAATTCACCAATTTCACCATCGGGGAGCTGCTCGCCAGTTTTCGGATCGACCACTTCAGCGTATACGTAATCGCTCCATAAATGCATGCCGTTGTGCTCCTTGCACGAAATACCAATACCGGGACCGTAAACCTCAGTAAGCCCATAGATGTCAAAAATCTCAATACCCAGCTCATGCTCAATGCGATGGCGCATCTTTTCGCCCCAACGCTCCGAACCAATAACGCCTTTGCGCAAGGAAAGCTTATCGCGAATACCTCGCTTAGCAATTTCTTCTGCCAAAAGCAGCGCGTACGAACTGGTTGCGCACAACACGGTAGACTGCAAATCTTCCATCATGCGAAGCTGCTTTTCGGTATTGCCTGGTCCCATTGGGATTGCCATAGCGCCTAAGCGTTCAGCACCCAACTGAAAACCGATGCCCGCAGTCCATAGACCGTAACCAGGAGTGATATGCACGCGGTCTTTATTGGTTACGCCCGCAACTTCATAGCAACGAGCAAATTGAATTGCCCAGTCAACAACGTCTTTTTGAGTATAAGGAATTACTACTGGAATGCCTGTAGTGCCTGACGAAGAATGAACACGCACGATTTTTTCTTCAGGGACGGCGGCAAGACCAAGAGGATACACCTCACGCAAATCCGCCTTTTCAGAAAAAGGAAGCTTTTCGAAATCTTCCTGAGTTTGTATATCGGTTAAATCAATGCCTTCATATTTTTTCGCATAAAAAGGAGAACGATCTTTCAGGGTCTTAAATTCTTCTTTAAGTATGTCGAACTGTTCGGTTGTGAGCTCCATCGTTCAGCCTTTCGTATTTCTAGAAGCGTGATTCCTTGATATATAAAATCCTTGGTGTATAAAATATCGCATGCTCTTTAGTTTAGTAAAGTACTCTGTTCCGCTAAATCAATCGCACGAAGGTTAAGCGGCACAAAGCGCTCCTTGACACAGATCGAAATAATTGCCCGCATGTCATCGAGAGTGATTTTTCCGCAAAGTGCATTGTCATAAGCTGGGTTATTCACCGCAGAAAGAGCACGTGCCAACATGAGAATATTAAGAGCTTTTCGTGATCCAAGCTCTTCACACAAGGCAGCATCGTCAACCACAACCACCTGAGCACCACTAGCCTGGAGTTGCGCAATCATTTCTTCAGGATTATAAGGGGCTGCTTTGAAACTAGAAACAACAGGCGCAACACCTGAAGCGGCGGTAACCAGCACGCCGCGAGGCTTCAAAAGCGAAAGAGCACGCAAGCCTTCGCCCGGCTCTAATGCAATAATAAGGTCGTCCGATGCTTGCGCGGGCAAAGGCGAAAAAACTTCTTCTCCATTGTCGCCCATGCGAACGTGACTCATTACGTTTCCGCCACGCTGAGCCATACCAGTTGTTTCAGCAGTGCGAACTTGCCAACCTTTAGAACGCGCAGTTTCCGCCAAGATTTTTGCCGCCAGAACGCTACCCTGGCCGCCAATTCCTGCAAGAGAGATATTAATCATGAGAGGCCTCCTTGCGCGTTACATGTTCTTGAGAGGTGCTGCCTTTAGATGCGCCATTTTTGGCTCGGAAATCCTTAGAGGAACTGTTTTCGAAGGTGACAGCTTCAGGCAGGCTGCCTTCAGACGCTCCGCCCTGTAAAGCTTTAGGCACTTGTAAGGCTCCCTCATTAAGTTCATCGCAAATCAAAGCACCATCGTTGCATACATAAGTACAAAGCCCGCAGCCGTTGCAGAGCGACACGTCAACCACAGGATGACGGCTCTCAGCATCCCACGACAACGCAGGACATCCAAGTTTAAGAACGCAACGACCGCAGTTCGTGCATGCTTCCAAGTCCACTCGAACAGGTGCCGCAGGCTTAATTAACTTGATGCACGGAGATTCATAAATGATCGCTGAAGGGCCATCATATTCGATAGCCTCTTTTGCCGCCGCAACCGCATCATCTAAATGCAAAGGATTGGCATGAGTAATAACCTTCACACCCAAAGCTCGCAGCACCGTTTCAATAGAAATGGGCTCACTCTTTGGACCCATAAGCGTAACGCCGGTTCCTGGGTGAGGTTGCGAACCTGTCATAGCAGTGGTCGCATTATCCAGCACCACAATAGTTATGTCATGCTGGTTGTATACTGCGTTCGCAACACCTGTCATGCCGCTGGCGAAGAACGTTGAGTCACCAATAAACGCCAACGCTTTTTTGTTTGGCTCCACAATGCTGAAACCCTGCGCAATAGTAATGTCGGCACCCATACACAGACAAGTATCGACCGCGTCAAGCGGTTTAGCATTGCCTAAGGTATAGCAGCCAATGTCGCCGCAGAATATTCCATCGCTTGCACGACGAAATGCTGCTTTAGTTGCGTAGAATGATCCGCGATGAGGACAACCTGGACACAACAGCGGAGGGCGGGCAGGAGGCTCAACGGTCGGACTGGTGGAAGATTCGCCAATCGGACAAACCAGTGATTCGCTAATCGAATGAGCGGAAGGCTCAACATTTTGGCAAGCAGAAGATTCGCCAACTGAATGAGCGGAAAACTCAACAGCCGAATCTATGGATGCCGAAACCGCCTTGAGCTTCAAACCAAAGAAATCGCGCAGCTGTTCAGCAATTACATCGATTGAGTTTTCTCCGCGATTGGTGGTGTGCCCTGTCAGCTTTCCCTTTACGTCATACGATGCATGAATTTTGCCTGCCAGCTTCAGCATTTCATCTTCAAGCACATGATCAAGTTCTTCAAAAACAATAACTTCATCAAGGCCTTCAGCGAATTCTGCAGCGCGCGCGGCAGGAAACGGATAAGGCGTACCAATTTGTATAACACGGTACGCTGGCAGCGTATTTATCACAACGCCATCTGCTGTCATTACCTTGCCATCAGCAATTTGCTGTTCAATTTGGCGAAGCGCTTCACGAGCGTACGCATACGAAATGCCGCCAGCCATAATGCCCAAGCGGGGCACATTACCAGTACTATTACCAGTACTGCCATCGAGACCTTTATCAGCGCTACCTTCCGCTTCGAACATGGGGTTAAAACGTACCAATGGATCCTTCGAAAAATCATCGGCAATTTTAGGTAAGCGCTCGTTAATTTCTCCATGAGCTTCATAGGCACGCTTTGGAAAAATTACCCAACGAGAATCTTTTTTGAACCCTTCAGGTTGACGCGCTGTAGTGGTTTCTGCCACATCAACAAATGTTGAAGCGTGACAAATGCGCGTTGTTGGACGCATGATGACGGGCGTTCCGTAGCGCTCCGACAAGTCATATGCTTCAGCCATCATTTCGCATCCCTGCTCAGGGGTCGCAGGATCGAAAACAGGAACTTTTGCAAAAGCCGCAAAACGACGAGTATCCTGTTCGGTTTGCGACGAAATGGGACCAGGATCATCGGCAACATAGAGCACCATGCCACCTTTGACGCCCACATAATTAAGCGACATAAGGGCATCGCTCGCTACATTCAGGCCAACTTGCTTGCAGGTAAACAGCGTACGTGCACCTGCATACGATGCACCCGCCAATAGCTCAAGCGCAGCTTTTTCGTTGGTGGACCACTCAACATGAACACCCTGAGCCTTGCCTGCTGCATGTTGGGCTGCAACGGTTTCAATAACCTCAGATGATGGAGTACCTGGATACCCCGCACATACGCGCACCCCTGCTTCAAGTGCAGCATGAGCGAATGCTTGATTGCCTGTTAAAAACTCTTTCGCCATACAAGACTCTTTCATTGTGCGGACGGACTCTTTAACCCCACCGAAGGGGCTTACCCTGTAAAGAGGGTTTATCCCGCCGAAGGAGTTTCATCTTATTGATGGGTTTATCCTTCCGAAGGGAATCTAGGCTTCTTTCGTGATGCAAAACGTCCAAGTTCGTATGCGGTGTTATCGTATCAGCTGAAACACCTCAACAAACTTGGACGGCACATGATCACTTATAGGTTGGGATATGTTTAAAGCAAATCTGAACAAAGTATCAGATTTAAGCCTGAGCCATATCCGCCTTCAACTTTTCAATTTTCGCACGAGCCTCTTCGTCGCCCGTACCCAAAATTTGAACAGCTAGAATAGCGGCGTTTTTTGCGCCATTAATGGCAACAGTAGCAACGGGAACACCACTGGGCATTTGTACCATAGAAAGCAACGAATCCAGACCGCCCAGATCGCTTGTCTTCATAGGAACAGCGATTACTGGCAGCGGGGTATACGCAGCTACCACACCACCCAAATGAGCAGCTTTGCCAGCCGCAGCAATAATTACGCGAATACCACGCTCTACCGCGGTTGATGCCCATTCATGAACCACAGCGGGCTTGCGATGAGCACTTGCAACTTTAACTTCATAGGGAACGCCCAATTCATCAAGCTGCTTCATGCAAGCTTCCATGGTTCCCATATCGGATTCAGAACCCATAATAATGCCCACCAAAGGGGTTTCAGAAGAAGTCATAGCACATCCTTAATGATTGAAATTTGCTTTAATTATTGTATCACTCACGAATAAGAACTTATTTTGCATGAAGCTCTATTGCGTATGAGATCCTATTGCATGCGAAACGAATGAAATTCATATAGACGGAGCGGAATTCATATACACAAAATTCCTGAATGCGAAATTCCTGCGCGCATGACGCTGAAGTCCCTAACCTACATAAAATCCCAACCGCGATCAGAACCCCACGCAACATCATTTGGCTTGGGCTAATGTCAAAATTGCCTGATGCAATTCATCCATGCTATTCACTAAAAAGGCAGGATGTTCAGGCTCTAACACTTCCCTCCCGAAAAACTTTCCCCACGTTACTCCAACGCAGGGGATATGGGCAGCATTGGCCGCCTGCAAATCATAGGGACTATCGCCAATATACATGCAACGATCAGTGGATACACGCAAGTCTTTTGCAGCCTGAAGCAAGGGGTCTGGATCAGGCTTATGACCCGCACTGCTTTCCATGCCATTAACGCGAGCAAATAAGTCATACATTCCAAAGGACTTTAAGCTTTCAGACGCCAATACTTCACGCTTTGAAGTAACAACTGCAACGGTGAACCCTTTGTTTTTCAATGCACGAACAAGTTGCTCAATCCCTGAAAATGGCGCTGTCTTTTGGTCTAAATCCACCTCGTTGCGCGAACGATACGCCACCAAAAGTTCCTGGGCAGTTTCTTCATCGGGCGCAAACGTGCGCATTTGCGTTACTAAAGGCTGCCCCACTTCTGCGAGCAGCACCTCATCAGGAATCACGCGATTCAAAACTTTACGCGTTGCATAGCGCATACTGTCCAAAATGGCATCGTGAGTATCTAATACCGTGCCATCTAAATCGAAAAGCACCACATCTCGGACGAGCGGAGATGTGGTGCCTACAGCGATGCGTATCATTAAAATTCGAGTTCCTTCAAGCGATCAAACACAATATCTTTGCGGGTCAAGAAATCCCAAGGATCGAAAATTTCATCCAGGGTTTCTTTGGAAAGCTTTGCCTCCGGATCAACCTCTAAGCGCTCGCGATAGGTAGGGCCATCAACAGCATTCTGGATATCTTCCCATACCTTCATAGCGTTTCGCTGAACAATAACATAGGCATCCTCACGGGTGATACCTGTTTGTACCAGCGCCAAAAGAACCTTAGACGAGAAGATTAAGCCCTTAGTGCGCCACAGATTGTGCTCCATCTTGGCAGGATAAGTTTGTAAACCATCAAGCATCCACTGCATCTTGCCAAACATATAATCAAGCGCGGTGAAACTATCAGCCAAAGCAACACGTTCTGCACCAGAATGGGAAATATCGCGCTCATACCACAAAGCTACGTCGTCCAAAGCAACCTGAGCATTAGCCTTTACTACGCGGGACAGACCGCATACACGTTCTGCCGTAATAGGATTGCGCTTATGAGGCATAGCAGAAGATCCTTTTTGGCCCTTCGCGAATGGCTCCTCAGCTTCGATAACATCGGACTGCTGGAGCAAACGAACCTGCATAGCAATAGATTCCAGAGTAGCTGCAGCAACAGCAAGCGCTGTCATAACCTGAGCATGACGATCACGAGCCAAAACCTGAGTAGAAAGAGGATCAGGCGTTAAACCAAGCTTTTCGCATACATACTGCTCTACAAATGGATCAATGCTGGAATAGGTACCAACAGCACCAGAAATAGCGCCTGTTGCCGCCACGCGACGAGCTTCTTCTAAACGAGTTTGTGCACGCTTTAATGCCCAAGCCCATGAGCCAAACTTCATACCGAATGTCATAGGTTCTGCATGGATGCCATGGGTACGGCCTACGCACAGCGTTTCTTGGAATTCAAACGCGCGACGCTTGCAGGTTTCGCCAAGCTGTTTAACGTCAGCAAGAATAATATCCATTGCCTGGGTAATTTGATAGGAAAGAGCTGTATCTCCCAAGTCTGAAGAAGTCATGCCGTAGTGAACCCAACGGCTTGGTGGCTCCATACCCTCAGGAAGATCTGCGTCGATATACTCGGCCATATTGGTGGTAAACGCAATAACGTCATGATTGGTAATTTTTTCAATTTCATCAATGCGCTCTACCGTGAAATTGGCGTGTTCGCGAATCCAAGCAGCTTCTTCTTTAGTGATGCCCGATTTGCCTAATTCAGCCTGAGCTTCACAAGCAAGCACTTCGATTTCCTTCCAAATTTCAAACTTGTTTTGGAGCTCCCAAATTGCACCCATTTCGGGACGGGTATAACGACCAATCATGCCTATTCCTTCCTATGGTTTTCTTTGCTGGTTTTATTATAACGAGCGAACTAATTCTATTGCTTCATCAACCCGATCAGTGTCTGCAGCCACAATAACTTGATCACCCGGGAAAATACGAGTTTCTTCACCTACAACTTCTACTTCATCTGCATGAGATACTGCCACTAGACGAACACCTTCGCCAAATTCCAAATCAACCGCGCGAATACCCCGATAATTATCATGATTGCGCAAAGTGGGTACTTTAATTTCCGTTAGTGCAATCTGATCGCTTGTTAGGGTAACGGCAGCACTCATTGAGCCCAACATTGCTTCTTCTTCAATCATGTGAGCAATAAGCGCTGTTGATGAAATACTTTCAATACCTAAACGGCGAAAGATACGCAAATTTTTAGGACTATTCACGCGAGCAATACTACGCGGCACATCAAAGACTCGCGCTGCAATTTCACAAGCTGCCAAGTTATCTTCGTCCTGGCCTGTAGCCGCCACAAAAACGTCAGCCTGCCCTGTTCCTGCATCATCTTGAATGGTTGCCGAACAGCCATCACCATGAATAACCAGACACGAGCCATCAAGCTTTTCGGAAAGCTCAATGGCAGCACTTTCCTCTTCTTCAATAATAGCAACTTGATTATCACCACGAAGTAGAGTCGTAGCTAGATACGCACCTAGCTTACCGCCGCCAACAATAACGATATACATCTGCCCCTCCGTTAATCCTGTGCGAACTTCGCAATGGTAGGAATTGCGCTTTGCGCCACAACCGCAAGCACCGCATCGCCTTGATACAAAATGCTTGAAGACGAAGGAATGGAACTAATACTTCCGTCGGCTCGTTCGAATGCACACACGCGCAATGCGTGACGCGATTCAAGTTCAGAAACTTTTATTGAGTTTTGTCCTGTTGAGCTTAGATCGAGCGCAAATTGAAGAACTTCGTAATCAGAAAACGTAGCAATATGATCGCCAATGCCTGACGTTGCTTTGGAGAATAACTCTTCAGCTACAAGCGTTGTGCCGCAAACGTAGTCAATACCTAATTGCATATAGGTACGTTCATGCGAACTGTCATATAAACGTGCCACAGCATGGGGGACATCATATAATCGACGAGCAATTTCTACCACCATTAAGTTCGTATTGTCGCTCTGGGTTACCGCTGCAACAAAATCACACTCTTCGATGCCGGCAGCCACCAGCACCTCTTCGTCATAACCAACACCTGGAAAGGTTGAACCATTGAAGTCGCGCCCAAGTGCCGCAAACGCACGAGGATTGCGATCAATAACGCACACATTATCATCGTGGTCAGAAAGCATTAATGCCAACCGCGAACCCACGCGCCCGCAGCCGACGATAATTACGTTGCTCATAGCCGTCCTTTTCTCGTCGCTACAGTATAAACCTATATGCTTCAATTAGGTTTACAGGCAACCTTAGAATTGTGAATAGTTGAATCATGCGCTTAAAGTAAAAAACGCGCAACTTGTGCGCGTTTACTTTTACTTTTATAGGAAACGATAGTATATAGTGCGTACTCCCCATTCCGATGGAGTGCTTGCACCAAAGGCTTTATATACGCCAGGTGCCAAATCTAATGCACGGCCGTACTTTGCAAATCCACCAGTATCGGTAACAGTTGCAATAACCACTTTGCCGTCGTAGCAAATTTCAACAACGCTACCCACCAAATAGGACTGCTCTGCAGGTACCGCAACAGTGATGCTGTTATCCGTCAAATCAATACCTGAAGCGGTGTTTGTTACCCCAAAATTACCAAAACCATCATCGTTTGTCGTGATGTTGTATGCCGTAGCAAGACCTGTTGACCAGGTACCATCATTTACATCAGGAGCAACACGTGGTGCCGTTGGAAGCGGATCGAGCGTGCATACCTCGGAAGCTTTTTGCTTTGCTTCAGGGTTGGTTTCGTCTATAGCAATAGGCACTACAACAGGATCAGGATCCTTAACAGTAATAGAGCGCTGGGAACTTTCATTCAATTCAATTGTTTCCGAAACAGCCATATCATCAGATTGATCCGATGAAGCAGATGCACGATCTGCCGCAGACATAGAACTATTAGAAGACTGAGAAGAACCAAAACCCAGTGTTGAAGAATCTTCCTGACCAGAACCTTGAGCTTGAGTTGCTCCTGAAAAAAGGAGAGCAACTACAATTGCAACCATGACTACAACAACGCCCATAATCGGTAAAAACCGACTGCTTGTATGTGGTCTAGCTTTAACCAAAAAACTCCAATGCCGTGGCTTCGCCGAAGTGTTTTAATTCTTCATTTCTGGCTACCCGTTAAAACACTTGGGCCTTCTTTCCTTTGTATAGTTCCGAAAGCGAATGGTTAGCTTTATGTTTGCGGCGCTATTTAAACTGCACTCACAAAAGCCACACCACGTTTTGTCACCTTCACGAATAACAAGGGAGCACAAAAAGTGCATCTAATAGTATACCGCGCAAGGCTTTTTCGACCAAATTATAGGCACGGTAAACGGTCAGTTTCGAAAGCGTTAAAGCCAAAAGCGCAGGATAAAAAACTGTATTTTAATGCCTGATCAGGGGAGACGTTATATTGTGTTTAGAATATGACGATGCTGCCATAATGCGTTCCAAAAGACCAATTTCGCCCATCATTAAAACTAGCGCTAAGCCAAATAGAATAACCATCGCAACGAGCGCCCCCGGTCGCTTTCTTACCAAAAAGTAAATAAAGCATCCTATGCTTGCACAGCTCAGAATGACAGGGCCAAAGCCTACTCTCTCAAGCGAATGGAGCGGACAGATTCCCAACGTAAAGGGCAACAGCATGCAGGTGAGTTCAACGCAAAATATAAGCCCCGTTATACGAATAGTGAATGGCAGACGGTCGTAAAAGCAAACAAGAAGCGTTGTTCCTGCTACGATAAGCAACTCTGGCCAAAAATTAAAAATGTCTAAATCAGGATGACGAGCGATGATTGAATTTGCCATTGCGATCAGCAATGCAAGCAAAGCAATAGCAACAGTAACAACAATTAAAACCCTGTTGGTACGAGGTATTTCATGATCTTCAGGAGTTTCGGTATGCCTATACGCAATATAGACACCTTTTTGATCAACATTAATCCCTTCTCCCTGCGGAGGCACGGGCGGAACATGCCCAGCATCGGCATGAATCCCGTAACGCTCAGGAGTTTTTACACCATTAGCTTTCTGTGCTTGAACCACTTCATCGTAACGGTCTGAAACTACTGATACGGGAGCTACGTCTACCAGGGCATTGTTTTCAGGTTGTTTTGGCAAAACAAACGCTAACACCACATAAGGAATTGCGACTAAGCCCGCTGTTGAAATAAAGAGAACCACGCATGTTACACGAGCAACAATCGCATCAACTTCCAAACGTTGCGCAATACCGTCGCATACGCCCGCTATAACCTTGTCGTTTCCCTTAAACCACGAAGGAGATCCTTTACTGGCTGCTTGATGAATATGTTTACCAAGAGCCATCATTTTCCTTTCATACGCTCACGCATAATTCCATTAACAAACCAACGGGCAACCGTAACCACAGCCAGCCCTGCAACGCCCACCAGACGTCTCAGATCGCTTACGGCTTTCTTACATAGTTTCCCTAGATATGCCTCAAACCAAGTAAAAAATGGAATTCGTTATTAAACCGTTGCTCTAGAATCTTTGGCGGATTCAGTACCATTCATGCCGCTATCCAAGTGGTTTCCATGAGGACGAGCCCATGCAAACCACATATCGGCATCTTGCATAGAAATGTCAATTAAACGATGCTTTGTACTGCCTACACCTGCCGCGGTAACCACTGAAACACTTGCTACTTTCGATAGTCGCTGAAGCGGATTGGCTCGCACTTCGGCAACCTGAATTTTTGTTCTTGGAACGGTTACCGTATCGACCGAAAAACCACCATTAACCACGGTAAATCCAAAATGGTCCCATCCCATTGCCGCACGCTTGTACCACAAGACTGCATTAACTGCCTCAAAGAGCGCTATCACAATAATAAGGCTTATCGAAATACCTGACGCAAGAAGCATGCTTTCAAAAAGTGTCATGTCTCCAACAAATTTTTGAGACATTTCGGTTGGCACTAAAACAAACAGGAGCACCCACGCGCATGCAAGAATTACCAGCAGCCAAAAGCCTAGTCCTTGCCAAATTACGCGGCGAATCAAGGCACGCCTAAGGGCGTTTTTTGGAACGGATTTTGTTGCCTTTGGAAGCGATTGATATTCAGGCGTTAGCCCAGCAATAACTTCTTCAACACGAAACAACGGCAAAAACGGATGAACAACTAATTTTTCCGCATCAGTTATTCCATTTGTATCGGATCCTTCTTGTTCCATAGCGCCTACACGTCCATACGCCACAGAGCAGCATCCAAGAATGCGCTGGAAGAACGTTTGATGAATATGAATAGACTGAACGCGATCCACATCCATACCGGTAAAAACATGAGTTATCAGTCCGCGCTCCACCTCAATGCGATCGCCTCTTCTGCGGGAGCGAAAGCCCGCATAAGACAAGCACGAAGAAACAACGCTGATCACCCAAAGAAATACCAGAACACTAACTATACCCAACAGCACAAATATGCTCACTTGTGCGCCAAACATATTCCATGCCGCAGAATAAACTACTTCACTACTCGCAATAATTCGAGTATCAATCAATCCACTAAGCAAAGTAGAAAGCGCTGATACTACACCGATTAGCACAAATGCAAATGAAGTCTTGCTGGAAAGCGCCGAAAGAAGAAGCTCTTTATTAGACAAACCATATTCACAAGTTACGGTTCCTGTGTCCACTTCATTTCCCGCGAAGATGCCACGCATGTCGTCAAGTATGCCAGCAGGCATATCAAGCACATTTCCATTCATGGGCGATGGCTGAGGAGTATGAATACCAAGCGGAATACTTGACTGAACGCTTGATTGCGTTGAGCATCCGGAGGGAGCTGGTATTCCAGAATTCACGGGGTCCACAGGAGCATAAGGCGCTGTTCCAGGCATCACAGGAGTTGACGCTGACTGTTGTCCTTCCCAAGGCGGAATAGGAGCTCCTCCTCTTTGAGTAGACTGCGCGGTAAGCGTTGCCATCTGTATATCAACTTCTTCTGGAGTTAGCCCAGAAGCCAATAGGTTTTTTCTCATGAACAGTTCCTGGCGAATACGTTCAGCAGCAGATTTTTCCACATAAGGAACCACAACTGCGCTGTTCGATTCGCCACCAGCCGTGTCAATCGTTACCGTAACAACGCCAATTAAGCGTTGCAAAAGCGACATTTTTTCATTGACCGACTGAACTTTCGAATACGGAATGTGTGAGCGTCTTTTGTTTAAAATGCCCGTACAGTAACTAAATTCCGAAAGGCCGAATTCATACCATTTGTATCGATATGCAATAGCCGAGCATCCTATTCCAATTCCAGCAATAACCAAAATAACGATAAGGCAAATCCCAACAGTAATAGGAAGAGAAAGCTGACCAAATCCTGCCACATCTAAATCTTCCACCAAAGAAGAAAGCGCAGGCCCGACCGATGCCAAAATTGCCAAAATGATGTACGGAAGCGCACGAACCATGCTCATCCAAATATAGCTGTGATGCAGTGGATGGTGCTCGCGCTGCACAGGTTTATTCAACTGTGGTGATTGCAATACCTGAAGATCTATAGGCGCTTGCATTTATACATCCTCTCGCGCAATACGAGCCAATTCTGCCGCGCGATCGCGAACTTGATCAGCTTCATCTGATCGAAGGCCGGGAATTTCCAAGGAAGTTCCCGCAGTAGATACCATAACTGATGCCAAACCAAACGCACGAAGCACTGGTCCTTGGCGAGTATCGGTATTCTGAACGCGAATGAAAGGCACAACAACATGCTTGCGCCAAACTATGCCGTTTTCAATTTCTAGAAAGTCATCAAATAGTTGATAGCGCCAGCGCACATAGCGAAGAGGCGTGATTGCAGCAAGGTCAAAAACCAGCGCAACAACGTACACTACCACAGAAATTAAGCAATAAGGACCTGACCAAAAATGAGTTGATTGATCAGCAAGCCACGCAATAACACCTACTAATACAACGCACAAAAAAATTATGGTAAGAACGATAGCGTCACTAATGCGCCATACTGCTTTAATTCGTGGATCCAACTTACATTCTGGTCTTCCCCTCATGGCCATTCCTTTTCGTTGGGTTTTACGTGTTATACCTATAGCCTAAGCCATTATCAGATTATTCTCTATTTTGGTCAAAAGTGCCCTGTTGTAGGCAAGTTTTTTACTAACTGTAAGAGATTCAATGTAACGAACTGACATTTTTTTGATCCCAAGCAATTTTTCAGTGCTTTTCAATGACAAACAGGTGCCTACAACAGGGTTATTTTGTCCAAAAAGGCGATTTTTCTGCGCGCTGACTAATACGTTTAGTCTATTCTCGATGAAATTACCCCTAACCCGTAGCAACCCGGCACCTACAGCAACACTAGCGCCTGTAGACTTAGGCTTTGCGTCTCTGCACCTGTGCCAGCATTACAAATAACGGAAGTACGCCGCACATGATCCTTCAGAAGAAACCATGCAAGGACCTACAGGGTTTTCTGGAGTACACACCTTGCGGAACAACGGACACTCATTAGGCGCCATCGCTCCACGCAGTACATCACCGCAACGACATCCCTTTGGCTCTTGAGTTGGTTCCACCTCTGGCTGAAAGCGTTTAAATGCATCAAATTCAGCATACTTAGGACGAATGGCATAACCAGATTGAGGAATAACTCCTAACCCGCGCCAGGTAGCATCTATCGTTTCAAACACTTCGTCGATAGCAGCCATTGCAACTGTATTGCCTTGATCTTCTACGCCACGCTTATAAGCAATTTCGATTTCGGCACGGCCTTCGTGAAGCTGACGCATGATCATAGCAATGCCCTGCAGAACATCCACTGGTTCAAAACCGGTAATAACACCAGGAACACCATATTTTTCTGCTAAAAACTCGTAGGGTTTCATGCCAATAATGGTGCTTACATGACCAGGTAGAATAAGCGCATCAATATTGAGAGCAGGGTCGGACACAATAGCCTCAAGTGCATTCGGCATATTCTTATGAGCCACAAATACACTGAAATTCTTTAAGCCAAGTGCTTGAGCGCGTTTTATGGCCATTGCAACAAGCGGTGTTGTAGTTTCAAAACCAACCCCTACAAACACTACTTCACTTTCTGGATTTTCCTGCGCAATTTTAAGCGCATCCAAGGGCGAATACACAATGTTAATATCGTGTCCTGCCGCCTGTTCCTTCAAAAGGCTAGAGGTAGATCCTGGAACACGCGTCATATCACCAAACGTGGTAATTTTCACACCAGGAATACGCGAAAGGGCAATAACGGTATCAATATCTTTATTGGAAGTTACACAAACAGGACATCCTGGCCCAGAAGCTAGCCGAGTTCCTTCAGGCATCATAGTACGCAACCCATTACGCGCGATTGCAACAGTATGAGTTCCGCAAACTTCCATTAACGTTGCGTGCTCGGGCGCCCATTTCTGAATAGAATGAATAAGACCCTTCGCAAGCTCAGGGTCCTTAAAAACTGATAAATCCATGTGAGTTGTCCTTACGAGGCCACATCAAGGTCTGCTAGTTCGGGGAATTCCTTGATAAGATCAAGCGTCTCCTGAGCCGCTTCTTC
Organism: uncultured Eggerthella sp.; assembly: GCA_900556585.1. Classification (GTDB taxonomy): domain Bacteria; phylum Actinomycetota; class Coriobacteriia; order Coriobacteriales; family Eggerthellaceae; genus Anaerotardibacter. The sequence continues at coordinate 35,361 of USPD01000001.1, read as the reverse complement.
ACTTACCACTTCAATAGCAAACCCAGCATGAATCAATACAAAGCTACCCACTTCAGCGCTAGGAGTTAAGTCCAGAGCCACCTTGCGAGTAACGCCTAAAATATCTACTGTTGCCAGGTTGTCTTCATCGATAGATTTAACCTGTGCGGGAATAGCCAAGCACATTTCACATCACTCCTTGGTCTGTGCCTGCAATCCTAGCACAGCTTGCCCATAAGAAACCGAAGCATCGTTCGGCGGTAGGTCTTTATTCAGGGCAACCGTAAATCCGTATTCCTGAAGCTGTGCTAGCGTGCGCTCAATAAGATAGCGATTCATAAACACACCGCCACCAAGCGCCACGGTCGAAATATCGTAAACCGCGCGAATCAATTCCGCTACATCTACAATCGCTTTCACAAAAGCATCATGAAAGCACTGCGCGATATAGCCCACTGCAACGCCCGCCTGCATATCGTCAAGCATCGCCCTAAATACAGGTGCTGCATCCAAAAGAATTACCGAGGTATCAAGCGCAGTACTTTGTTCTGTTGCAATGTTTTTGATTATTTCAATGGTATAGGTCTCTGATCGTTTTTCTAATTCAGAAGCATTAAATTCTGCCTGTGTAACGCAAGAAGGCAATGCAGATGTTTTTTTGCCGTGCTCTTCGGGATGAGTTAGATATTCATGGACACATGCTTCAAGCAAAATAGCTGCTTCACCTTCGTACTTCGGCTTTGTACAAATTCCCAACAAGGCAGAAGCCGCATCAAACAAACGCCCGACGGAAGATGTTTGCGGCGAATTTATGCCCCGCTCAATCATCTGTTCATAAACGGAAGCATCAGGTACCTCTTTTCCAACAAACTCCTGCGCCACAGGATGATCAAGCAAATCGAACGCCCATAACGCACCATAAGCAATGCGAATTGGATTCTTGATGGCAGCCGCCCCACCAGGAAGCGGCATATAGGTAAAATTAGCAAAGCGCTCATATGTCTTAAGGTTTGCAAGTAAAACCTCGCCACCCCAAATAGCGCCGTCCATGCCGTATCCCGTACCATCAAAGGCAAATCCGCACACAGGGCCTTCGAGGTTGTTTTCACCCATGACCGACAGAATATGAGCATGATGATGCTGGACTTGCTGCAAGGATGTCTTTTGCTTGTGCGCCCATTTGGACGTTAAATATTCTGGATGATAATCGCATACAAGATGCGTTGGCTTTAAACGGAATAATTGCTCGTAGCGCTGGCGTGTTTCTTGCCAAGCATCCATTACTGCAACGCTTTCCATGTCGCCAATATGTTGCGACACAAATGCTTTGCCTGCACGCGTATAGGTAAACGTATTTTTTTGTTCAGGGCCAACGGCCAAAAATTCGTCAGAGTCCGTATTGCTTGGAATAGCAAGGGGCATAGGAGCGTACCCGCGGGCACGACGAATAAATTGGACAATAGCTCCAGCAGGACCCGCATTTAATACGCGTAATACTGAATCGTCATAACGTCCTTCAATGGCGCGATCGTTAACAAGAAACGCATCGGCAACTGTACCTAACTTTTCAAAAGCATCATGTTCGTTAGTAACGATTGGCTCATCATGAATGTTTCCTGATGTCATTACTAACATGCCGCCAAATTCATGAAGCAACAAATGCTGAACGGGAGTCGAGGGCAGCATTACACCCAATTCAGGAAGCTTATCCGCCAAACCCTTTGCAAAACAAGCATCAGGACGTTTTTGGAGCAAAACAATAGGACGTGAAGGAAGAGTAAGCTGGCGCTTTTCAGCGTCATTGATAAAACAATATTCTTTGGCTTGCTCAATTGAAGCTACCATAACCGCGAAAGCTTTTCCTTCACGGCGCTTGCGAGCACGTAAGGTAGCTATAGCCTGCTCATTTGAAGCATCGCAGGCTAAGTGATAGCCACCAAGCCCTTTAACTGCCACAATGTATCCATCGCGCAGAAGTTGAGCTGCCTGACTAAACACCGCATCGCTTGCGGTTATATCGTGCGCCCAAGAAATATCATCTTCCGAACTAGGACTATCAACTGAATTCAGCGCCCACCCAACATGAGGTCCGCACTCAAAACACGCATCAGGCTGTGCATGAAAGCGCCTATCTGCGGGATTGTTATATTCGCGTTCACAATCCGCGCACATAGTAAACGATGCCATAGATGTTTTTGCGCGGTCATAAGGAAGTTCGCGCATGATAGTAAAACGAGGACCGCAGTTGGTGCAGTTGATGAAAGGATAATGGTAGCGCCTATTGTTAGGGTCGAACAATTCCTGAACGCAGGCATCACACGTTGCCAAATCAGGTGAAACCAACGTGGTCTCCTGCGCTTCAGCCTCATCAGAAAAACGAATCTCAAAATGATCGAAACCCTCTACAGGTACTTCTTCAATAGTGATCTCATTGACTCGTGCAGCAGCTGGAGCATTTTCAGAAAGAGCCATAATGAATGAATCAACCCGGTCCGTTTGCCCTTCGGCATGAACAATAACGCCACGAACGGTATTTAACACCCAACCAGTAATCTGATGATTAATTGCCTCACGATAGACAAAGGGGCGGAAACCCACCCCTTGTACAACGCCAGTTACTGTGAGTCTTGCTGCCTCACAACTCATGCATACACCACTTTCTTAAACGCTTTAGCCAATGCGCGAATAGAAACTGCTGAATTGTCGGGCAGATGAATATGTACGCAACGACGACCGCGCGTTGACAAAATAGTGAAATCTCCTGAAGCCTGAGCTTTAGCTAGCTGTCCTAAGCTGTGAGCTCGATTGTCATTTACTTCTATATCCTTAGGTTCATCTGCAGAAAGGATTAAGAATACACCCTTGTTAGGACCACCTTTATGAAGCTGACCTGTTGAATGGAGATAACGTGGACCAATTTCCAAACACGATGCAACACCATAATGAGATGCAACAGTGTGACGAATTTCTTCAATAGCCTCACGACGGCCTTCGCCAGTGAAAGGCAAAAACGCATTAAACGAGAAGTAATCGCCCGGCTGAATACTTCCAAACAAAGCACGCAACACGGATTCCAAATTTAATTCTTCTACTTCGTTGCGCAGCGCATCAGATACATGAACTTCAACCTTGCCAATAGGCACATCCGCTAAGCCGTCTTCAACGAATTCGGGTTCACGAGCGCCTTCCGCCAAAATGTGCAGAACTTCAGCTTTTGCAACTGCAACGTCTGGCTGATCAAAAGGGCATACCTTCATGAGATAACCCATCATGGCAATAGCGTATTCCCACATTACAAAGTGAGCTGCTAAATCCTCAACATTAAGCACCTTGAAATGCATCTGAGGAATAGCAGGATCAATAAACTCAAGCGCATGGTTAAAGTTTTGACGATCATCCCATTGATCGGTTTTAGTGTTATAGGTAATTACGGTACGATCTTTTGGATCTTCGCGCAGAACCAGCGAATCAACTTCAATGTTTGGCAAAACACCAAAACCATTTTTACCCAAGCTTTCAGCAACCAGCTGTTCGATCCATAAGCCCAAAACACGACCACGCTTTGGTGTAAAGAACGAAAACTTATCGCGACCACGCTCGTAAGTATCAAACAAAAACGCTGCAAGATTGGAAGCAGGATTATCCAAGTCATCACTTGAACAAAGCTCTTCTGCTTCACGGGCGCTTTCAATAAGCGAAGAAATATTCATACCAACCAATGCAGCAGGAACAAGGCCGAATACAGAAAGCGCCGAATAGCGGCCACCAACGGTGGGCTCACCTGTAAATACCTTTACCCAACCTTCATTGATAGCAGTTTCTTCCAAATCAGAACCAGGATCAGTAATGGCTACTAAATGCTTTGGAATGTCTTCAACAGGCAAGCTTTCTGCCAAAACTTCACGCACCGCCTTCATAACCAATGAAGGTTCAATGGTGCTACCGGACTTTGAGGATTGAATAATAAGCGTATACTCTGGATCGCACTGAGACATAATGGTGCGCACACGGACAGGAGACACCGAATCAAGCGTCCTGAAAGCAATAGAAGAAGAATCGGGCTTATTGTATTTAGTCAAGGTCATAGGCGCCTGTGTGGAACCCCCCTGACCAATAAGAATGACTGTTTTGAGACCTTTAGCAATCATCTCGTCCGCAAACGACTGAATTTCTTCAATAGGATATGGCGGCTGCGTTGCCAGTGTTGCCCAACCCATATAGTTCTGCGCACATTCCTGTGCATCATCTGAAAAATCGTATAAAGTAGCATCCTTGCCGTGAATGCGACTTGCAACTTTGCCATCTACAAGCGCCTGCAGCGAAGGAGGATAAATACCCTGAATGGAAAAATCGATCATCGGTCCTTCTTTCGTATTTTTAAGTATTCTACCAAAGGCCTTTGAACACCCCTAGAATTGCATGAACGATCCCCTTGGTTTTTGCCATAAAATTCGCAATATGTGCAAAAAAAGCCCCGCATGTGCGGGGCTTCACATTTTAAATGGTGGTCGGGGCGGGACTTGAACCCGCGACACGCGGATTTTCAGTCCGCTGCTCTACCAGCTGAGCTACCCAACCAGTTACGTATGACGCGAAACGAAATTGTACCGATATTTCTAAAATTCGTCAAGCAATTTTTTTCTGAGCAATTTTGCTTCGCTATGTAAGCTATTACGCATCCCAAGCGCTGCGGCCCTGAAGAGCACGTTTGCCTATATCGCTCCTGAATTGCATATCTTCAAATTTAATAAGATTACATGCCTCATAGGCGCGATTGCGAGCTTCCTCGAACGAATCGCCCAAAGCAACAACATTCAACACGCGGCCGCCTGCGGTAATAAGTTCACCATCATTGTTAAGTGCAGTTCCTGCATGAAACACAATTACATCATCAAGATTTTCCGCTTCTGATACACCTAAGATAACCTTGCCTTTTTCGTAAGATCCAGGATATCCGCCACTGGCTAGAACAACGCTTACTGCCCATTTATCAGACCACGAAAGTTCAATATCTTCAGGCCTGCCTTCAGCTACTGCCAGCATAATGTCTACCAAATCACCCTGGAGGCGTGGTAGAACAACCTGTGTTTCAGGGTCACCAAAACGGGCATTAAATTCAAGAACCTTTGGACCAGTAGGCGTAAGCATAAAGCCGCCGTACAAACATCCACGATAATCAGTCGTGAAAGGTTCTTTAGCCGTAGCTGCAGCAGCTGTCTCCATGACAGAAACCATTGCTGTCATTTCTTCATCAGTAACAATAGGAACTGGTGAATACACGCCCATACCACCAGTGTTGGGACCAAGGTCACCATCGTAGGCACGCTTGTGATCTTGTGCTGGTGCCATACAAAATGCTTTGCCACCACTAACGAACGCTAACAATGAGCATTCAGGGCCAGTAAGCATTTCTTCAATAACTACGCGGCTTCCTGCCTGTCCAAAATTTCCGCTGAAACAACCATCAACTGCATCAAGTGCCACTTCAAGGGTTTCAGCGACAATTACGCCCTTGCCGGCTGCAAGACCATCAGCCTTAACAACCAAGGGAGCTCCCAGTTCCTCGCAATAAGCACGCGCTTCTTCAGCATTAATGAAGCTCTTGTAACGTGCTGTTGGGATACCATTTGCTTCCATAAATTCTTTGGAATAGGTTTTGGATCCTTCAAGTTGGGCACCTTGAGCATCCGGGCCAAACACCGCAATGCCACCAGCGCGAATAACGTCCGCTACGCCAGCAACCAGAGGAGCTTCGGGACCAACAACTACTAAACCAATTTCGTGATCCTTAGCAAATGCTAGTACCGCTTCCCCATTTTCGGTATCAAGGTTTTTAATGTTTTGAGCAATAGAAGCTGTTCCGCCATTACCAGGAGCAACATAAAGCTGCTCGCAGCGAGGAGATTTTGCCAACGCCCAAGCAATAGCGTGTTCGCGTCCACCGCCGCCAAGAACAAGAATGTTCACTGTTCTGCCTTTCACTCATGTAAAACGCTTTTTGTTTTGCGCTCTTTGCCTTATCGAGCATATTTGCTTTGCTGAAACGTATTTCGTCAGATCTTTTACGTCAATCTATTCGAAATATAACAACTTTCAACCAAGCTCAAACGTATAAAGCACCCCTGCAGAACTGTTGCAGCGGTGCTTTAGTCATACCTTATTATTTCCCAGGGAAACTCATTAGTTAGCGACTTTCCCATCCGTTAAAAATAGTCTGATTTCTATCAGGACCAACCGCAATAATCGAAGCGTGTACGCCTGTTACCTCTTCAAGATATTGTACGTAGCGCTGAGCATTTGCAGGCAGATCTTCAAACTTCTTGCAGTCAGAAATATCAACGCCTTCCCAGCCAGGCAATTCCTCATAGATTGGCGTTACATTCTTTGGATAGATTACCGAATGCTGCATTGGGAAGTAATCATAGCGAACACCGTCTGCTTCATAACCAACGCAAACCTTAATGTTTGGCACACAAGACAAAACATCAAGCTTAGTGAGTGCCATGTCGGTCATGGAGTTTACCTCCACCGCATAACGAGCCTGAACAGCGTCAAACCATCCACAACGACGCTTACGACCAGTAGTTACACCATACTCGCCGCCAACTTTACACAGAAGCTCGCCAGTTTCATCATGTAATTCCGTTGGAAATGGGCCAGAGCCAACACGCGTGATATAAGCCTTGGCAATACCTAAAACTTTATCAATTGCCTTAGGACCAACACCCGAACCAGTAGGAGCGCCGCCTGCACAACAAGAAGATGACGTTACAAAAGGATAGGTGCCATGGTCAATGTCAAGCATGGTGCCCTGTGCACCTTCGAACAAAATGTTTTTATTTTCGCGCAGTGCTGCGTTAAGCATTTGAGTGGTTTCTGCCATGTGCTTACGCATCACTTCTACGTAGGGCAGATACATTTCACAAATTTGATCAACCGTGTAAGGCTTCAAATCATAAATCTTAGTAAGGATTTGATTCTTAATAGCAAGTGCTGCTTCTAGTTTTTCACGGAAGATTTTTTCATCCAGCAAATCCTGTACGCGAATACCAGAACGAGCATACTTATCTTCGTAAGCAGGACCAATACCACGATTTGTTGTACCAATCTTGTGCTTACCAAGATGACGTTCTGAAGCGCCATCTAAATCAATGTGATACGGCATAATAATATGAGCATCACAAGAAATGCGAAGACGATCGCAAGAGAAGCCGGAATCTTCCAGCATTTTCATTTCTTCGACCAGAACTTTAGGGTCGATAACGCATCCGTTTCCAATAACTGGAGTGATGTGTTCATACATAACACCCGAAGGAATAAGATGCAGCGCGAGCTTGGTATCGCCATGAATTACCGTATGCCCGGCGTTGTTTCCCCCCTGATATCGAACAACGTAATCGTAATCACTTGAAATAAGGTCAGTGATTTTGCCTTTTCCCTCGTCACCCCATTGGGCACCAAGGAGAACCGTGCTTGGCATGTAAGGTCCTTTCAATGTTTTACAGTAGCTACTGGGTTAATACAAAAACTAAACCCAACACACGAATAATACTACAGTTCTATCAATTTGCAGGTCGAATCGCTCTTGCACACTAAGGTTGCAATATCTGGATGGCACGTAAACAAGATGACTTGGCGCTTTTTTGCTAGCTCAACAAGAGCGCGAATTGCCTGAACGCGACGTTCGTCGTCGAAATTCACCAAAATGTCATCGCACATAATGGGCAGTCCTCGACCTACATTTTCTGCCGTCACTAAAAGTGCAATACGTAAACTTAAATACAGCTGTTGGCGCGTTCCTAGCGAAAGCAAATGGGGTGGACGTGTGGTTTTAATAGCATCAACCACTTCAATATCTCCCTGAGCATTCATACGAACAGTACACCAGGCACCGTCGGTCATCTGCGAAAGCAATCGCGAAGCACAACGATATACTTCTGGCTGGCTTTTGCGCTCCCATTGAGCAATTGCTTCTTCAAGCGAATGAGACGCTATCAAAAGCACTGCAAGATCCTTGTAGGCATCCCTCAACCGCGTTTCAATTGTTTCGCTTTGGAATTTTAATTCGTCAAATGAACCATTGCGGCGCGCAGCAGCTAAACGCTCTGATATTTCTCCAATTTGTCTGTCGGTTTCACCAACGGTTTCTGCTGTTTTGCTTCGTTCGGTTGATTTACGTTCAATTACTTGATTTAGATCATCTATTGTTGCATGTTCATCAAGCCCCGCCGAAAGACACAGCTTCTTTCTTTGCTGTTTTTCCCGTTCAAGATCTTTCTTTAACGCAGAACGATGCAAGGCTTGTGCCTGTTTTGCTTGGTCTGCAAGCTCGCGATTCGATCTAAACTCGCGCACTTCATCCAATAGCCTCCGAGCACGGCGGGTTGACCCTAAAGCCGCCCCTAGCCCTTGTTCGCTCAGATACGCTTCAATACTTTGCGTGTATTCTTTTGCCTGTTTTTGGCAGATTTCTAATGTTTTAAGGTCTTGCTGCATGACCCATTCTTTTTTCTGGCGTTCGTCCTCCCACTCCTCTTCGGTTCTCGTAGGACGAATACTAATAGCAATACCAACAACTGCAACCACTAGGGCAACAAGAACAAGCACTATTCCTATAGTGAAATACGATGCTCCCGTGGTCTGGCGAGGAAGGTTAATTACATACAAACCAATGAGAACCATAACTGCAGGAACCACGATCGCAAAAGCCAATTGCAGCCAGCGCTGCTTTTTAGCACGTGTGTATTGCTGTTGTTTATGACTATCTTCCAGATAAAACTCATATTCAGCACGAGACGAATTTGCTGCTTCACGTGCTTTATCAACGCTGTGTTCTAACTTGGTTTTATGCTCATCAAAATCATCTAATACATCGCGAAGACGATATTCTTCTGCCTGGGTTAAGTCTACTAGCTCAGCAATATCATCCTCAGGTAAAGAAACTTCACTAGCCGTTTGAACCGAATCCGAAGAAAATGCTTCTTGAACATCTTGTTCCAGTGAGGCAATTCGCGCATCAAGTGAACTTATATGAGCTGTTATTTGATTGAGTTCTTCAATTTCAGCATTAAGGCGCTCTTGAGTCTCCAACATCACTTCACGTCTTGGGCGCAACGAAGCCAATATTCTCTCTTGTTCACGAAGACTGTCCGCTTCTTCCCGTCCTTTACGTACAAGTTCGCGTAAACGAGATTGCTCGCTTTTTAGAAAGCCAATAGTATTTTGCACTTGCGTTGAGCGAGACGTGAGTGTTTTGATACGGCTCTTTATTTCTTCGAGTGCATGAGCAGGCGAAGACGAGGTACCTGACCCTGCCGTTAACAGCCGCGCCGTAATATCACTATGCCTATCAAGACGGAGAAGCTCATCGCTCGTGAGAGAAAATATGGTTTCATAGGTTTCTTGATCGATATTGGTAAGCAGCGGCGCAGGTGGTTCAAGCTTGTCGGAATTTTTCACACGCTTAAGTTCCACCACATCACCTGTTGTGGTGTTCTTAAAAAACAAACTTCCCGACCTATCAGCATTTTCCGGACGATAAGGATTTGTTTCCCCCCGAGCGGAAGGCCAACCAAACAATACGCCTTTGACCAGCTCGTTTAAAGTGGTCTTTCCTGCTTCATTTGGTCCATACACCACATTCATGCCTGATCCGAAAGGACCAACAATAATGTTGGCGAATTTACCGAAGCTTGTCATTTTTATATGCTCTAGAAAATATTCCGGAACCGATAAAGCGGTAGCTTCGCGTTTTTTCTTATCTGGTTTAGGGTTGGATGAAATATTTTTGTCGAAATCTTTTTTCGCCATTAGTCACCATCCCTCCCCAGCAAATCAAGAACGAGCGTTTCCGCTTCATCACACAAATCTTTGTATTTGGCTTCCAATGAACTCGGAAGCGACAAGTCGCGCTGGTAAAATTGCTTTTCTAGATCAATAAGCGTGGCCTCTTTTTCACTACGACACGCTTTCATGACATCAAGATATACCGCCGGAAACAGTCCTTCTTTTTGTAGGGTTTTATAGTCCAAAAGCGGAATTGTTTTATCTAACAGCGCATCAACATAGAAGAAGGGATACCCATCGTTTAATATGGCCCGCATATCTTCCAACACCTGTGCCGTAAGTTCTTCATGAAGGGAAGATCGTCCCGTAAGCGTAATACGAAAAATCATACGTTGACAGCGTGTTTCAGCATTCTGAGCAAATTCCGCGCTTACTATTTTTTCTTGAACCTCAGAAATAGTCGCACATTCAGAAACATCAAGCATCACATGCTGCCATGCCACTTTCGCTGTTGGAATAAATTCCACTTCAGCGGGCGCGGCTGTAGTAAGCGTTACTTTAAAAACTCCATGTTCCCCTTCTTCCTTCATATCGCGACCTTGGGGACAGCCTGAATACACTATTCGGGGATCTTCTTTAGAAGGGAGAATTCGTGGTTGATGAACGTGACCACAAGCCCAATAATCTACGTCTTTTTTCAAAAGATGCTTTGGATTTACAGGAGACCTTGTCACATCAATATCAAGACCCGTGTGAAGTATTCCAATCATAAAAGGAGCAGAAACCCCCAGGTCAGCCATGGCTGTTTCACGTGAAATACCTTCAGAAATATTTTCTTCACTTGGCCATGACTGAGTGTAATATCCTCTTCCGCCAATAAGCGCCAAGGGCTTCCCATCGCGCTCAAAACAGGCAAATTCTGGCTTTGTTGCACCTAACAAATGAGCGTTTTCGGGAAGCGCTGCAAAGGAATTATCCCATGATATATAGGGGTCATGATTTCCTGTTACAAAGTACACAGGAATACCCGCTTGATTAAGCTGACGTAAGCCCGAAACAAATAAAGAAAAATCAGCATAAGAAGGGTGAGAGTTATCAAAGATATCACCCGCAAACACAACGAAATCCACTTGCTGATCAAGCGCAGTATCTATAATTTTTCGGAACGCTTCTGGAATAGCTTCCAGCAAAATATCAGCCCACGCAGGCGCAATAGTGCGCAGCCCTTTAAAAGGAGCTCCCAAGTGAAGATCAGCTGCATGTATAAACGTTACCGTGCTCATTGGTTTAATATCCTGAGTCATCAAAATGGTTAGTGAATTTCGTAAATTCAGGAATAAAGGTTAGCGGAATATCGCGCGTAGGACCATTGCGATGCTTTGCAACAATAAGTTCAGCCATACCCCAATCAGGGCGCTTATCCGATTCCGCTTCTGCCTCAGAAGTGCTTCGATCAAGGAACATAACAATGTCCGCGTCCTGTTCGATAGAGCCTGATTCACGCAAGTCAGACAGCATAGGACGCTTGTCAGTGCGCGTTTCAACTCCACGAGAAAGCTGCGATAGAGCCAAAATTGGCACGTTCAATTCTTTTGCTAAAACTTTCAAGCCACGTGAAATTTCTGCAACTTCAACAGCACGGTTATTGGGATGAGGAATTACTGGCTGCATAAGCTGTAAGTAGTCAACAATGATCAAGCCCTGCTTTTTATTACGCATCATACGACGTGCTTTGGTACGCAACTCAACAATAGAAAGTGACGGAGAGTCATCAACATATAAATCATATTGGGAAAGTTCGCCCGACACACGAACCAATTCGCCCCAGTCGCTATCTTGGAGCATGCCACCACGCAAACGCGACAGGCTCATACCTGCTTCAGCAGCTAATACACGCTGGGTAATTTGTACCGAAGACATTTCCAAACTAAACAATGCAACGGTAGATCCTAGCTTTGCCGCGTTGGTTGCTAAGTTCATAGCAAATGATGTTTTACCTACTGCAGGACGGGCCGCCAAAATAATTAAGTCACCACCACGCAAACCGCAGAACAATTTATCCACATCAGTAAAGCCTGTAGGAACACCCTGCATCGTGCCTGCTCGATTGGCCATTTCGGCAATTTCATCATTGGCTTCAATAACCAAGGTTTGAATATCTTTAAACGTGGAACTTACCGTTTGCTCCGTAACATTAAAGAGGGCGGCTTCCGCCTGGGATACCAACTCTTTAGGATCGGCAGGTGAGTCATATGCCAGCGACGTAATTTGAGCCGATGCACGCAACAGTTCACGGCGCATGGCATCACGTGCCACAATTTCAGCATGATGCTGCCAGCTCGTGAAAGCAAAGGTGTTATCAGCCAATTCAAGCAAGTAGGCCTGGCCACCAATTGCCTCAAGCTGTCCGTTTGCCTTTAAATTATCCGAAACAGAAATAACATCAATAGGAATAGAACGTGAATTCATTTCACGCATAGTTTCAAAAATAATTCGATGAGCTGGACGGAAAAAGCTCTCTGGTTTCAGCTTTAAAGAAACTTCTTCAAACACACCGGTAGATAACAAACAAGCTGCTAAAACCGTTTGTTCCGCTTCAATATTCTGAGGAAATGTTTTACCGCTATTTAAAACATTCTCGTTTTGCGCATCTGCCACCATGAAGTCCATTCTCTGAAAGTATGATTTCTATTGCTATGACACAGTTTTATTTATTTGCATCAAGCTTTAATAACTAAGAATGATACAACATACGCGTAAGCGACCCACAAAACCAACTTCACACTAGTAAGTAAATTAAGAAGATTGGCTTTGTCTCGAGCATTCATGAATTCTATCTATCATTTTAAGCGCCATAACAGCAGCCTCACCAGATAGTTGTTCTTGCATTATATTGTATGAAGAAATAAGTTCTTGAGCCTCTTTAGTAACAGTTGAGCCTTTAGCACCATTACGTTGCAACAAATTCACTCCTAATATTTCCTCAGCATTACGAATAATATGCCATGCTTTACTATAAGACATGCCCATCTCGAGCGCTGCTTTATTGAGTGATCCTTTTTCTTTAACCTGATTACATAGCTCAACTAAACCCTTACCAAAACCAAGCGTCAACAACCCATCTTTTTTTGCAATTAGCACAGGGTTTACTTCAATATGTACCCCGTTTACTTCGAACAATTCTTCATCACATCTAGCAAACATAGCATCTCCTTAGTTGACCCCTCTCAGAAGCTCCCTCTGCCATATGTGTTTGTTTGCCATGCATGCCAAGACGGTAATTAAACTATCTCGGCATGCATGACACTTGTTTCGTTCAAATCAAACCGAAGCTCTTGAAAAGCTTTTTTCTCCTTTAGCTTTTGCCTGGTTTTCAAAAAACTCAGGATGTACTTTTTTGTACTGTTTAAGACGAACACGAATAATAGGACGTATCTTCGCTAGTTGCTTACCCATTGCTTCATCGTTTTCAACAAAAGGTTTTAAAGCATCAGCCAATACAATATCGCCAATGGTATTGCGTATCCAATCAGCATAATACGCACCACCTATCATGTGCGCACTTCCGTGAACTTGCCAAGCAACATAAGGGCTAATTGGTTCTAGAAACGCGACCGAATCCGGAAAACTCAAAATATGTTGTGGCTGAGTTCCTCCGCAGCGGGAAAACTCTACACCGACAGCAGCATCATCTAAATCTAATTTCCGCGAATAATATTCGACTTCTTCAATTGTTGGTAGCGGCATAAAAGCTACTTTTTCTTCAAGTAATTCTTCTTTCTTGCTTTGTTCTAGCTGACTTTTAATTGGATTGAGTGCATTTTTACCCCAAGTCCGCCCATTCCGTACTTTATTTTGAGTTTTATTCTTATATTCACCGAAAACCACAACAGTTTGTTCAAAGTTTTTCTTGGTTACTTCTTTATCCATTTTGCAACCAATCTATTCACTACCCAAAACGCCATACGATTCAAGTTCATCGGCTACATAATCTAATCCTTCTTTTTCTAGCGCCGAACGTTTAAGCCACCCATGTTCTTCATCGCATCCTTCTAAGCGATAAAAATATGTTTTGAGCTGCTCTGTCTTATCTCTATCTAATTTTCTTCCTGATACATCTTGAAAACTCCATTCATGAGTTTCTTCATTGTACGCAGGCAGATAATAAGCAATTTCATAAGAAGTTTGAGGAACCACAGGATCTTGAGGTTGGTCGAATACATAATTTGAGAAGGTTTCAACTTCACGCGTTCTTCCCTGCAACTGCCAGATTGCGCGATCAAGATCATAAATTTTCTTCCCTAACCACATGACTTCTTCGAATGTTTTGTTCCACCCAGTACATGCATTAAGGAATTTTGGCTCCCCTTCAGGAGTCATTCCTTCAAAATTTTCTCCATATGGATTAACTAAATCCGTCCAAGCCCAATCGCAAAGCCCTACCGTATTTTTCCAAGAGCGGTTGTAATACAAAGTCCAAGCAACCGCTTTTGCACAAGGCTCTTTGTAGATCCCTTCATCTGAATAATCAATCATTTCCGGATCATTAAACGGAACTAATTTTTTACCCATTATTTCCGCTAAACGGGCAGCGGATACATCAGGTTCGCGGCCCTGCGCATAATTTTGCGATGGAGTCCAATAGCAAGGAAAATCAAGATCGTGACTATTTATATCTCGATCACTTAATATTGATGCAAAACCCCAGTCGGCTGAGGTTCTTGGATCGTAATGATGCCCATAACTATACTGCAGTACAGGCAACAATCCTGTTGAAGAATCCTCTTCCCAACGTCCCCATTTTTCTGCACACGGCTGCAATCCTAAAGCCAAGTCAGCACCAATGTCTTCTAGATTGATAATTGAATCAAGAAGTGCTTTTGCAAAATCAACAGTTCCCATCTGATCGAAAGGTAAATTGGAATTAATCTCTTTTCCTGGACCAATGAGATCTCTTTCATACAGACGCATTAGCCAAAAGGTAATAGGCATAAATGAATTTGCGTTCATTCCCGCTCGGTTAAGCAAAGTTGCTGCTTGAGCAGTATGCCCAGTAATTGTTCCTCCATGCGCTGCTTTGTCTTGCGGAGTAAACCAATGAAATCCGATACACATTCCTTCGTTTCCGTAATAATTCGAAGTACGTCCACGACATGCACGAACACAACCAACACAACCATAAGGTCTGCTTGAAACACCATCACCATAAAAGCGCGTCGAATTACCTGGAGGAGAAGAAATATCTTGCATACCAATATATTCCGCAGGATTATCGGCATTTCCTCCCCATGTATATTTCGAAGCCCAAAGTCTCGCTTCCATCATTGCTTGAGGATTAGCAATACCAATACTTTTTGTGCCCAAGAATCCTATTGCCTTTAAATTCTTGTGTGCCCATACACCTGCAAACCCGCCCTGACCTAATACATGAGCCATGTCAGAAACAAGGGAAGATAATGGTCCATAGTTTTCAGCATTTGGACCAGTAGTTAGAATTGCTGGTCGTTGAGTTGTTCTTCCAGCATCACGATTATTAGCGTCAATTGTATTCCAGTCATTCCGATGAAAATCATCTACCATCGTTGGCATTAAAACCTCTTGGGTTTCTTGAGTGTCGAGACCCCATAGGTCATCAGCAGGTAAGTATTCCACCTTGTCATTAATAATACTGATCCACACTTTTCGAGGTGCTTTACCGCGAATAACCATAGCATCATAACCAGCATGCTTCATCATCGGCGCATAACGGCCACCCATATTTGAACGAGTAAACCAAGGTGTTGGATAACCTTGAGATCCAATACCAACCATTTCAGCTCGACCGCCACCAGAAGGAGTAGGTGTACCCGCTACGGGAGAAGTTGCTAAAACTAGCACATTCCGCTCATCATAGGGATCGGTTAGCGTTTTATCTTCTGCGTAATCCCAATACAACGCAGCCGCCATACCATGACCACCAATCCATTGTTCATAATTTTTTGTTGGGATAGTTTCATAAGATTCGTTACTAAGATTCAGAATCAGAATCTTACCTGCATAACCATTTGCCATTTTCTGATTCCTTTCTACTTAACAGAACTGCCTTCGCTACCGGGTTGGCCCGTTGAACCTTCAGCAAAAATCATCATTTCTGGCCAAGTAGTACCCGTGTGCATATCAATGTCGTACTGAGTATTTCCAGTATCTTTTGGTAACTCGGTTACAAATTTGATAGCGCGTTCAGGACAGATTGATTCACATGCTCTAATACCATCTGGTCCAGTTTCGTGATCCCAATAAGGCGTGTTGTAGCACAGATCGCATTTCTGCGAATGTTGCTCCATATAGTTCCACTGTAATCGCGAGGGATTATTAGGGCAGGCATCAATGCACTGTAAGCAGCCGATACATAAATCAGGAGTAATTGTTCGAACGTTATCGTGTGAAGAATCAACAAAACAAGCACCTGTTGGACATACCTCAACACATTTTGGTTCAGAGCATTGCTGACATTGATAAATAGTCATGTCGTAAGGAAAACGCTGAAAAGAATCTCCTACAATCTGAATTCTAGATAAACCAGGATTTGTTACTCCATAATGCGTCATCGCACATGCCATCATGCAATTCTGACAACCACAACATCTCATACTGTCAACTAAGAGATATCCTCCAGATACTGGAAAGGCAATATCAGCTTGCTCATTCTTTGCAAACTCAAGGATACCTGTTCCTCCAAGAACTGCAGCAATGCCGATTCCTCCCACAATAGTGATAAAACGACGGCGAGTTAATTCAGATGATTTTCCTGATTCATTTTCAGGATTTCCATCAGACAACTCATTTGAAGAAATTTCATTTTGAATAGATGGTTGATCATTTGTATCCGAAACATCGTTTGTCGATGCTTCATTAAGAGGCATTTTTTTCATAAGTCTGCCTTTCCGATTCAAACCCTAAATTGGGTAAACCAGTAATAAGCAAACCCCCATCCTTTTTTTTTCATGCATAAGAAGATTAAGATGTAAAAACCCTGTTTTGCTTTTGTGAAAGTGAAAACTACTTCTTAAGACCTTATTTCGTCGGTGAACGTGTATCAAATTGACTGAATTTTTTGTTATACGGAATGCATAAAATACATTCCGTATAACAAAAGTTAATAATTATTCGCTGCTTTTACTATCAGAATTTGCCTTACAAGCATGATCGTTTGATAGTTTCTCTTCATTTATTACTTGTTCATACCATGCTGGATGCTCATGTTTCGCCTCTTCTTCATCAATCCATCCATGAATCATTGAAGGTGCAGTTTTCCATGACCAAGGTAAGATAACTGCAAAAAAGACATGGGCGATTAAGAATAAAAGCATAAGAAGCGTGCCAATGTCATGGATGAAAGTTGCAGCTGAAACTACTTCAACAGGCAAATCAACAACATGCTGTAATGCTTTTGTTATTCCAGTAAACGCCATTATCGCGCCAACACCAACAGCATAAATATAGGCAATGTTTTCAGACTGGAAATATTTACCTTCATGAGGATAAGTACATTTTTTGATGCCTAGTTTTGAACCATAATGATTAATGGTTGAAGAAATCATATGTTTATTAGGTAAATGTTCTTTTGTTCTTTTTGGTTCTGCAATTGCGTTCGAAATGTAATAAAACGTACCAAATAAAAAGGCACAGGCAGCAACAAAATGAACATCTATCCACGGGATAACGTTATCACTTTCCCAACCAGCAAAACTTCTAAAAAAGCTCAATCCGATGATTAAACCTGAAATTAAAAGAAGAAATGTTCCAATAGCATGAGGCCAATGCTCTATACGAGCTGCAACATCATGGCGATATATTCTGCCATTTTTTCGATAAGGTTTTACCCTCTTAGTAAAAAGAGTAAGAAACATACCAGCGAATGGCATAACAAAAAGAATCCAGTAATACCGATCAAAAAGTAATGCGCTTGCAGTTTCCATAAAGATCTCCTTTAGATGTAGGTCTCTAGCATGAAAAAACTGGATGGAGATCTATATGAGTAATTTAAAGCCAAGATGTCCTCATACACCCTTTAAGGAGCTTTAACGGTTTGGGAGACGCTTTGAACGTTTATATTTTCAGAAACATAATAAATGCTCATAAAGCCATTGCTGTATTTAACCGATTTAGCCTTACCCAAAACTATTAAATCGTCCTATCTTTAATAATTTTGTTATACAGATTTCTTGTCTTTAGTAAAAAACCGCTTGGGAAATCCCAAGCGGTTTTCAAAAGTTTTATGTAATAAAACTTAAATTATTCAGCAGCTTCTTCAGTTGCTTCTTCTGCTTCTACAGGAGCTTCCTCAGCTTCAGCTGGTTCTGCAGCAGCAAAGGTATCAGCATCGCCAACCAGAATGGTCAGGTTAGCTTTGATGTCGCGATACAGAGAAATAGCAACTTCATGAGTGCCAGCAGACTTAATAGCACCCTTCATTTCAACACGACGACGGTCAATATCAATATCAGCCTGAGCCTTAATTGCATCAACAATCATCTGAGAAGTTACTGAACCAAAAAGAACGCCTTCTTCGCCTACACGAGCTTCTACCTTAACAGTAAGAGCATCAAGGGTTTCCTTGGTCTTGTTAGCTTCTGCAACACGATTTTCTTCACGAGCAGCAATGTTGTGCTTGCGCTGTTCGAGCTGCTTAAGGTTGCCCTTGGTAGCAGCTACAGCCATATGCTGCGGGAACAGATAGTTATTAGCAAAACCAGCAGCAACGTCTACCACGTCACCTTCGCCGCCTTTGCCCTTTACTTCAGCTAAAAGGATTACTTTCATCTTAACCTCCTCTTAGCGATTACGGCGATCACCGCGGCCGCTTATTGCAGGCACAGCATATGGCATCAGAGCCATTTCACGTGCGCGCTTTACGGCGTTAGCAATATCGCGCTGGTGCTGGGTGCAAGCGCCCGTTACGCGACGGGGCTTAATCTTCCCACGGTCAGTAACATACTTACGCAGCATCTGAGTGTCTTTGTAATCTACATATTCTGCGTGATCCTTGCAGAACTGGCAGTACTTTCGACGAGGCTGCTTTGTGTAGTCAGACATGTAAACCTCTTTCGAATGATTAGAACGGAATATCAGTATCGTAAACAGAAGCATCAACCACAGGTGCTGCCATTGGCGCAGCAGCTGCAGGAGCAGAATTTACTGCAGGTGCTTCCATAGAGTTACGCTGCATATTGTTGTTGTCGTTGCGATATGACATGAATTCAATTTCATCAACGATAACTTCAATTTTGCTACGCTTTTGCCCGTCACGTTCCCACTGGCTCCAGCGAAGTTTACCTTCGATAGCTACCTTGCTTCCTTTAGAAAGAAAACGGGAAACTGACTGAGCGCGAGCACCAAACATAGTGCAATCGATAAAGTTAGGATAATCTTCCCATTCACCTGTCTGTTGATTCTTACGACGGTCATTTACTGCAACGCCGAAACCCAATACAGGCATACCGCCTGCGGTGGAGCGAAGATCAGGGTCACGAGTAAGATTGCCGGTGATTGTTACGCGATTGATGCTCATTTTTGAACCTCTTTCATGCTACGAACGTTTCCGTTCGCCTTTGATTTCCAATTAATACTTATTACTAGTCACGATCAGGACGAGCAACGATCATATGACGCTCTACGGCATCAGTAATGCGAAGAACACGATCAAGCTCTGCGATGTTAGCAGGCTCTGCATGGAAATCGATAAGGGTGTAATCACCGTCAGTCAGACCATTGATTTCATAAGCGAGCTTGCGCTTACCCCAATTGTCTACGTTATCTACAACACCGTTACCTTCAGCGAGGGCGGTTTCGATACGTTTCATAACTGCGATACGGGTTTCTTCGTCGATTGACGGAGCTACAAAATACAAGAGTTCATAAGCCTTCATTTGTTCACCTCCTCTGGACTTACGGCTTCGGGTTATGAAGGCATACCCGAAACAGGAATAGCTGAACTATAGTAACAAACTGCTTATATATTCGCAATTTCCAATTTGTATAACATCACGTTTTATTCACATTAAAGTATTTGTACTGCCCCTTTCGTATGTCTTTCTTTGTATGCTAGCGAAGAAATCTAACATCTATCTCACATAAAGGAACTATTTTTCTCATATCCCCTTAGCTTTTCCCCTTAAATCATCCTTGCCCTTTAAGTATTGCAATTATTAGAAGCCCTATATATACAACGACGTAGTAGAAACTGTTTTTCTACTACGTCGTATCTTATTTTTAAATATATGCTTGAAAATACCAGGGTAAATATTCGACATTTAGCGACTTACTGTTAAGACCCTTCTGTCGCATTATCTATGAAATACCAAATGATTTACTATTTATTTCGCTGCACTTTCAGCTTCTTCGGCTGCCTTTTCTAATTTTTCAGCAACAGCATCTACCGCAGCAGGATCGGGTTCAGCAGGTTCAACAGAAGCTTCACCGTAAGGATCTATGGTGCCTTCCATATCAAGTTCAAGCTTCAGCTTTTCCATGAAGTTTGGAGCTGAACCAATATAAATTATGTCACGATGAACACCTTCGTCATCGTAGAGATACCCGAAAGCATATGCTTGTTCTTCACCTGGCAAACCGCCTTCTGCAATAAGTGCATCACGGGTGCCATCCTCTGTTTCGATATAGCCGTCATAGCAAAATGCATACGCCGTAGCACCACGAGCACCTTCAACTTCACGGCGTGCTGCTAAAAAACATTCTTCTACATCATCTGCTGGATGAGTTTCAATGAAGAGATTTTCTTTTACTGCAAGACCAGTAAAAGGAATTACTTCTTCGCCGTCTTCCATCTTTGCTGCAGCTTCATCAAGTACTGCACGGATTACGGTTTTTAAAACATCGTCAATATCTTCTTCGGGGGCATTTGCCTCGGGATCAACCATACGTTCGGCCATGGATAACCCTTTCATCGTCTGTCATGTACGTTTGAAGTGTAACATGAGCGCTTTGTTATGGGTGCACCGCTTAGAAAAACGGTACATTAGACATTAGTTTGAACCCAAAAAAAATGACCTCGATGTGAGGTCATGAAATTTCTGGCGGAAGGAGAGGGATTTGAACCCTCGTTACCGGGAGTACCGGTAAAACGGTTTTCGAGACCGCCGCATTCAGCCGCTCTGCCATCCTTCCAAAAACTATATAAACACCCTAAATAGGGGCTAAGTCAGTGTAACTCATTCAAATCATTTGGAGAAGGTTTTTCTAGTAATCCTTCGCACAAGGAGCATCTTTTCTATGTCTATTTACTTTTAATAATTCTTTTATTTACTTTTCAACACTAGGCTTCGCTTATATCTATCTAGTACACAGTAATAAGCACAGCGAATATAGCGCAGAATAATAATTCTTATCCCATAATTCTAAAGCTGCTAATCTGGGGCTGTGCTTTTTAAAGCTGTGTACTAGATAGCGCTACGCAATAGTGTTGAAAAGCAAATAAAAGAATTTTAAATAAAACAAAAAAGGTTGTTCTTGCGAACAACCTTGAAATTTCCTGGCGGAGAGATGGGGATATCCAAAACTTTACAAAGTAAAGTTTTGAGGACCTCAGACTTTCGTCTTCGGCCGTGAACAGCCCACTGGGCTGTTCACCCCTCTCGGGTTCGAATCCCCATAACATTGATTCGAGCAATTTTCCCGCCGGAAGATCAACTTTATGAAAACAAAAAAGGTTGTTCTTGCGAACAACCTTGAAATTTCCTGGCGGAGAGATGGGGATTCGAACCCCAGGTACGCTTTTGGCGCACACACGATTTCCAATCGTGCTCCTTCAGCCAGACTCGGACATCTCTCCAGCTACACGTTAATCACACGTGCAAGAAGGCAGTATACACCAACTTAGTACTCTGTAACAAGAGAATAATAGCCATCCTGTGACAAAATTCTTAAAGGAACATCAAATAATCCAGAAACACATTCAGTTGTAAGGGCTTCTTCTTTTGGTTTATCCGCAAAAATTTTGCCTTCTTTAATCATAACTACGCGCTTAATTTCAGGAATAATATCTTCCGGATAATGAGTAACTAAAATAATAGCTTTACCCGCCGCCGTTAAATCGCGCATGGTTTTGCGTACGTAATACATTCCTTCAGGATCTAATCCAGTTGTAGGCTCGTCTAATACTAAAACCTCAGGATCATGAACTAAAGCACGAGCAATAAGTACACGGCGTGCTTGTCCAGAAGATAACGTCATTACATCACGATCAGCTAAATGAGTAATGCCTAAAAACTCAAGGGTGCGCCTAACAACCGCTTTCCCTTCTTCATTCATTGAATACTGACGAGGAACGCCCAACGAGCCTAATAAGCCACCATATACCACCTCAAACACCGGCAAATGAACGGTAATTTGATTCTGCATAGTAGCGGAAACTACCCCAAGGCATTGCTTGATTTCTTGGAGTGTTACTAGTGATTTCCCTTTAAATAAAACAGGAGGATGATCACGATATAAAGGGAACACCTCTCTGGTAATCAAATTAATAAAGGTCGATTTTCCTGCGCCATTAGGCCCAATAAGAGCGATGCTTTCTCCTTGTTTTAGATCAAAATCATCAACGGATAAAATATCTTTCCCATTACGACGAACTATAGCGTTATGGAGTGTAATAAGGGAAATATCATTTGTGCTCATGTGTTTCCTCCAAAAATTAGGACCCCTTAATCATACTAAGGAGCCCTAGCTGAAATCTAATAGTTTAAAACAGCGAAACCTATAATCTTTTTACTAATGTTTAAGTGTTTGGCTTCTATGCATTGTTATTTATTAAAAGATTATTGACCTTCCGTAGTTTCTCCAGTTGATTCTTCAGTAGCAGCTTGGTCGGTTGTTTCACCGTTTTCGGTGGATTCATCAGTACCTTCCGTTGTACCATCAGTAGTTCCTTCTGTTGAAGTACTATCATCGGTTCCCTCATCTGACTCGTACTGGGTCATATCCAAGTTATAAGGAACATTTTCAGGCATATCGTTTATCTGAATATCTGCCTGCTCTTTATAGGAAGTAAACCAATCATTGTATGCAGTTGACTGATTCTGACTTTTAACAATGTTGGAAATATAGTCTACGAATTCACTTGGATAAGCATCTAGTGAAGTAGCAGTACCATCGCAGGAGAATTCGTCTGTGCACTTGATAATATGAATACCATAATCACTAGTTACTAAACCAGATACCTGATCTTTAGAAAGTCCATCAAGGGCAGTTGTGTATGCCTCTACAAATGTATTAGTAGCATCCCAACCTACATCGCCACCATTTTCAGCAGATGCAGTATCAGTAGAATACTGTTTTGCCGCTTCGGCGAAATCAAGAGTACCAGCGTTAATTTGATCTAATACCTGTTGAGCGGTTGCTTCATCATCAGATGCAAACAAAATATGAGAAGAACGCTTAGCACCATCAAACATGGTGTAATAAGTGTTGAGCATTTCTAATACTTGAGAATCATCTGCAGTTGCAGAATCACCCGCAACATTATCCATTAATGCTTCGTCGCGTAATCCTTCTTCGATAGATTCACGATACTGATCTTCGGAAATACCAGCACTGCTTAACGCATTCTGCCATTCTTCGTCACTGGAATAGTTTGATTTCATGGTCTCAAGCTGCTCATCAACTTGAGATTCGTCAACGGTAATACCTTTCTCATCACAAGCTTGCTTCTTGAGTTCAACTTCCGTGTAGTAATCAATTACCTGACTACGAACTGTAGAAGGATCAAGAGAATTTTCGTTCATCCAATTTGCCCAATCTTGATCACTTGTCAAATCAGAGCTTGTACGAAAATCCTGAATGTACTTTGTAATGGTATCTTCTTCAATTTCTGATCCATTAACAGTTGCTGCAACGCCTCCGGTGTATCCATAATTCGTACCACCGCAACCAGCTAACGCAAAGCAGCATGTTGCGGAAACACCAATAATAGATACCTTACGAAGAATACCTTTGTATTTCATGTAGTTCCCTTACCTTATAAAAAACCGAAGAACCACACCACTGTGCGGTTCTTCGTTATTTTGTCACAATGAACTATTTTGTTTTCTATTCGCACAATTTGCCCATTTATATGGGGCTGTTTACCATAAGCTCTTCATAATCCCAAAGATAAACGGCATAAAATCATGCGCGAAGGAACATTTTTCGTTGTCTAGTGTTCAGGTAATCAACCTAATTAAACACTCAAACGCAACTGTAAATATCCTTACTGCTTATTTTTTGCCTCTTTGCGACGTTGAGTTGCGCTAAGGATACGCTTACGTAAACGGATGGATTTTGGAGTAATTTCTACCAATTCATCATCTTCAATATACTCAAGCGCTTCTTCGAGCGTAAAGGTAACAGGTGGTGTTAATTGAATAGCCTTATCAGCGCCGGCAGAACGTTGATTACCAAGCTGTTTTGCCTTGGCAACATTTACTACCATGTCACCTTCCTTGGCTGATTCACCAACAATCATGCCTTCGTAACAATCTTCACCTGGACCAATAAATAAACGGCCACGCTGCTGCAAAGTATCAAGTGCATACGCAACTGATTTTTCAGTAGCCATTGCAATCATGGAACCATTTTTACGACCAGTCATTTCACCACGATATGGACCATATTCGCTGAAGTGATGGAACATGGTTGCCTCACCATGAGAAACATTAAGCAACTTTGTACGCAGTCCCATAGTGCCGCGAGAAGGAATCTTAAATACCAAGTGAGTTTGTTCGCCACGCTGGAACATGTCGGTCATTTCGCCACCAGCAGTACCGAAAACCTCAATACATTTACCAGCATACTCACTAGGAGTATCAACCGTAGCTTCCTCGATAGGCTCTAATTTATTGCCATTTTCGTCAGTCTTAATAATGACGCGAGGACGTCCTACCTGGAATTCATAACCTTCACGGCGCATAGTTTCCATAAGAACAGAAAGATGCAAAACGCCGCGCCCTGCTACCTCAATACCAGACTTATCTTCCAGCTCAGTAATACGCATTGAGATATTTGATTCCGCTTCACGGAATAAGCGCTCTTTCAACTGACGAGCTTGAACGATTTCGCCTTCACGACCAACAAGTGGAGAAGTAGAAGCTTCAAACACAACTGCCATAGTTGGTTCTTCAACTTCAATAGGATCAAGAATTACAGGATGCTCACGATTGGTAACCATATCACCAATGTCTGCATCTTCAATACCTACTACTGCAATAATGTCGCCTGCTGTTGCCTCTGGGACTTCTTTTTTACCAAGCTCTTCGAAGGTAAATACTTGTTTGATAGCGGTGTTATAACGAGTTCCATCGTTTTTGATAACAAGAACAGGCTCGTTTTTATGCATAGTGCCTGAATGTAGACGACCAACACCAATACGACCAACAAAGCTTGAGTGGTCAACAGTGCAAATTTGTAAAGCAACAGGACCGTTTGGCTCACAATCTGGCGCAGAAACTTCCTTAAGAATAGTATCCAGAAGTGGAATCATATTCATATTGTCATCATCTGCCTCATAGCGAGCATACCCATTTACGGCACTTGCATAGATGATAGGAAAATCAAGCTGTTCATCAGAAGCATTAAGTTCAACCATAAGGGCGAATACTTCATCTACTCCTTCTCCAGGACGGGAACCAGGGCGGTCAATCTTATTGATTACTACCACGATTCTTAAACCAAGCGACAAAGCCTTTTCAAGAACAAAACGAGTCTGAGGCATTGGACCTTCAAATGCATCAACAATAAGAAGAGCACCGTCTGCCATGTTCAATACGCGCTCAACTTCTCCACCGAAGTCAGCATGCCCTGGTGTATCGATAACGTTAATCTTTACATCTTTGTAGGTAATAGAAATATTTTTAGAAAGAATAGTAATACCGCGTTCGCGCTCTTGATCATTTGAGTCAAGGACACGTTCTGCTACTTCTTGGTTCTCACGAAAAACACCAGCAGTATAAAGCAGGCGATCAACCAAAGTAGTTTTACCATGGTCAACGTGAGCAATAATGGCTACATTACGAATATTTTCTTGCTTCATATAGTTTCTTCTTTCTCAAGCGAAACAATATAGTTGATCGGTAAATAATTTTGTAACTTATCTCCAAACACAAATAAAGGGTCGGAATAAATCCGACCCTGGAAATTTGGTGGAGCATAGGGGGATCGAACCCCTGACCTCAGGCTTGCAAAGCCCGCGCTCTCCCAGCTGAGCTAATGCCCCATATGTGCGATTTCTATAATAAGCGCTCCACCGGCTAACTCGGCTCACGGTGGAACGCTTATCCGTAAAATAATGGTGGGCCCAAGCAGACTTGAACTGCTGACCTCACGCTTATCAGGCGTGCGCTCTAACCAGCTGAGCTATGGGCCCGAAAAATCGCGCTCAGTTAATTTACTACCTTGTACTAAATCGGTCAAGCAAAATTTGAAATTTTTTTAAAAATATTTTTCACTTACCGTAAAACCGCAGGTGAGATAAATTGTATACATACATTATTTCATTAGTGTGCTATGGTAAAAACATGTTCACGGTATCAAAGGAGGCATCCAAATGATTCCCGTGCATGTACAAACGTTAATTTTTTCTAAAGATGCTAGCCCATCTATCCTAGTCCTGGGCACAAATTCTTCAGATTTAGAAATAGATCCGCGTTTTATTCCTATTTGGATAGGGCTACCAGAAGCGGCACAAATAGGTATCGCACTTGAAGATGTTAGACTTCCCCGCCCTTTAACCCATGATTTATTCATAAACGCTATTGCTAGTTTAGATGCTTATGTGGATCACGTTTTAATTACTGACGTAAAAGCTTCCACCTTCTACGCAACCCTCACCTTACGCCACCATGGTCGGTTGATTGAGTTAGACGCTCGTCCTAGTGATGCTATTGCTCTAGCTATAAAACAAGGTGCTAATATCTTTATTATGGATTCCGTATACGAAAAAGCTTCCTTCCCTTTCCATATTACCCAAAATACCGAAGAAGAAGATTTGAAAGAGTTTCATGAATTTGTATCTAATTTAAATCCTGACGATTTCTTAAATCAGGATCAGTAAAGTTTTCTGCATCTCGACAACATCCTTACAGCTAGTGATGAAATAAAAACAGGTAAGAATTTCTTACGAGATTCTTACCTGTTTCACGAGAAACACTATGACCTATCAGCAGTTTTACCGATAATGAATGAATTTATTCCTGATCGAGTAAATTCATCTGATCTTTATTCGCGCTTGTTTTATGTGACTTCTTTTCATGAGAAGTAGCAATAGCAACAGCACTTACCTTATCTTTATTCGCAACGTTCATAACATGAACGCCTTGAGTAGAACGACCTAATTCAGATACCCCTGAAACAGCAGTTCGTACCACGACACCTTCTTCAGTGATAATCATTATTTCATCATCTTCGTCTACCACCTTCATAGCAGCCAAGAGACCCTTCTTTGGTGTCATAGTAATGGTATACACACCTTGTCCACCACGATGATGTTCAGGATATTCAGATATAGGAGTACGTTTACCATAGCCAAGTTCAGTAATAACAAACAAGTCACTACCAGGATGTGCTATTTCCATACCTAATACACGGGCATCAGCATTTACTGTCATGCCGCGAACACCCATGGTGTCACGTCCCATTGCGCGTACTTCAGATTCATCCCAAAGAATTGCTTTACCAGCTGAAGAAACCATAACAACTTTTTCTCCTTCTGCTACACGCTTAACAGAGATTAACTTGTCATTTTCCTTTAAGTTGATAGCAATTAATCCATCACGTCGGGTACGGTCATATAGCTTCATAGATGTCTTCTTAACCATACCGGATGCTGTTGCGAACATAAGATATTCGTTTTCAGGGAAATCCTTAGTTGCAATAACAGCAGCAATCGTTTCACCCTTTTCTAAAGGCAGCAAGTTCACAATTGCTGTACCGCGTGCATGACGAGATGCTTCTGGGATCTCATAAGCCTTTAAGCGATATACCTTACCTAAGGATGAGAAGAAGAGCATATAAGCATGAGTTGAAGAAATGAAGAGGTGCTCAACAAAGTCGCTCTCTTTAAGGTTTACACCCTGCATTCCTTTACCACCGCGCTTCTGCTGACGATATGTTGCAACAGGGAGACGTTTTACATAGCCTGCCTTAGTTACCGTTACTGCAACTTCTTCTTCAGCAATAAGATCTTCAACATCAAGTTCTTTTGCCTCATCGGTAATCTTAGTAAGACGCTTGGAGTTGTATTTATCTTTAATCTCAAGCAGTTCATCTTTAATGATTTGCTTCAATAAATTCTTATCAGACAACACGCGCTTATAGTATTCAATCTTTTCACGGAGTTCAGCTAATTCTTGCTGAATCTTCTCACGTTCCAAACCAGTTAAACGACGCAACTTCATTTCAAGAATTGCTTCGCTTTGTTTTTCAGAAAGCGAGAAGGTTTGCATTAAGGTTTCTTTAGCCTCAGCGTCAGTTTTTGAAGCGCGGATGATTTGAATTACTTCATCAATATTATCAAGCGCAATTACGAAGCCCTCTAAGATATGAGCACGCGCTTCAGCTTTAGCTAAATCGTAACGGGTACGACGTTCTACAACATCTTCTTGGTGAAGAATGTAATAGTGGAGCATTTCTTTCAAAGAAAGAGTACGTGGTACGCCATTAACCAACGCAACCATATTACATCCAAAGCCTACTTGAAGCTGAGTATGTTTATAAAGCTTATTTAAAACTACCTGCGGAATTGCGTTTTGCTTTAAATCGATAATGATATCGATACCATGACGGTCTGCACCGTCATGAACATTTGAAATTTCAGGAAGCTTTTTATCCCTAATTAAGTCGGCAATTTTCTCAAGCAGTTTAGTACGGTTTACCTGATAAGGGATTTCAGAAACAATAATAGATTTCTTACCGTTCTTACCTTCCTCAACACGGCACGTTGAACGAACCGTTAAGCTACCACGGCCAGTTTCGTAGGCATCACGAATACCTTTACGACCCATAATGATGCCGCCTGTTGGGAAGTCTGGTCCAGGCAACACGGTCATCAAGTCATCCACGGTGCAGTCTGGATTATCTAGCATCATACAGGTAGCATCGATTGCCTCCCCTAAATTATGAGGAGGAATATTGGTTGCCATACCTACCGCAATACCAGACGAACCATTAACTAATAGATTTGGGAAACGTGCTGGTAAAACAACAGGTTCTTCCAAACTTTCATCATAGTTTGGTTGAAAATCTACCGTTTCCTTATCGAGGTCACGCAGAAGCTCCATTGCTGGTTTATCAAGACGCGCTTCGGTATAACGCATTGCAGCAGCAGAGTCACCGTCAATGGAACCGAAGTTACCATGACCATCAACCAACGGTACACGCATAGAAAATGGTTGAGCTAAACGAACCATAGTGTCATATACCGCGATGTCACCATGAGGGTGATACTTACCAATAACGTCACCAACAGTACGTGCAGACTTTGCATGAGGGCGCTTTGGGGTGATACCACTTTCATTCATCGCGTACAAAATACGACGATGCACTGGTTTTAAGCCGTCGCGAACATCAGGTAATGCACGCGAAACGATAACACTCATTGAATACTCAAGAAAGGAAGTTCTCATTTCCTTACTGAGTTCAGCAGGAAGGATGGTGGATCCTGTTAAATCCATTCCTTCGTCTTTCTTTTCAGCCACGAAATTTCATCCTTTCTAGAAGTCAAGGAAGCGAACGTCATGTGCATGCTTTTGAATGAATTCTTTACGGGGTTCAACTTGATCACCCATTAATTCACTCACTACACGTTCTGCTTCTGCAGCATCTTCAATACTTACTTGCAACATAGTCCGCTTTGTTGGCTCCATGGTAGTTTCCCAAAGCTGTTCGGGGTCCATTTCGCCTAAGCCCTTATAACGCTGTAATGAAATGCTGTCTCTATCAGGAATTTCAGCTAAACGTTCTTGTAATGCTTGATCGTTAAAGATGTATTCAAGCTTTTTGCCACCTTTTTTCTTTAAGCCATACAAAGGAGGCTGAGCAATATAAATATATCCACGCGTGATAAGTTCAGGCATATAGCGATAGAAGAACGTGAGTAATAAGCAGCGAATATGAGCGCCGTCAACATCAGCATCAGTCATGATGATGATTCGATGATAACGAGCGTTATCCGCATTAAAATCTTCACCGATATTAGTGCCAATAGCAGTAATTAAACTTGAAATAGTATCTGAAGATAATGAACGATGAAGTCCAGCGCGTTCTACATTCAAAATCTTACCGCGTAAAGGCATAATAGCTTGATATTTTCTGTCACGAGCCTGCTTAGCTGAACCACCTGCAGAGTCGCCCTCTACAATGAATATTTCTGATTCAGCAGGATTCTTAGAAGAACAGTCTGCTAATTTTCCAGGTAAGCTAAAGGAGTCAAGTACTCCTTTACGACGTGTCATGTCACGTGCTTTACGAGCAGCTTCGCGTGCTTTCATTGCCTGGGAAGCTTTATTAATAATTCGCTTGGCGGGAGTTGGGTTTTCTTCCAGATATTCTGCAAGACCCTTCATTACTGCAGTTTGTACTAAACCACGAATTTCGGTGTTACCCAACTTACCCTTTGTCTGACCTTCGAACTGAGGTTCACGCAGTTTTACTGAAACAACTGCTGCAAGTCCTTCACGGGTATCATCACCAGAAAGATTATTATCCTTTTCCTTTAAGATACCTTTGCTTCGAGCATAGTCGTTAATAGTACGAGTAACGCCCTGTTTAAAACCATCAAGGTGAGTACCACCATCAACAGTGTGGATATTATTAGCAAACGCCATAACAGAATTAGTTGAATATGACGTTGTCCACTGCATAGCAACTTCCACCATGCCGTTTTCATTTTCAGCCTCAAAATAAATTGGCTTATTAAGTACTTCTTTACCCTGATTTAGAAACTTAACGAAGTCCTGCAGGCCACCCATTGCATGGAATACTTCCTTACGAGGCTTACCTTCGTTATCGATATCGCGTTCGTCTGTAAGGGTGATTTTAAGGCCTTTATTTAAGAAAGCCATTTCACGGAAACGAGCTTGCAGTGTTGCGTAGTCAAATACAATGGTCTCACGGAAAATTTCTGGATCTGGCCAGAAGGTTACTGTAGTACCTGTGTGTTTGCTTTTGCCAATTTCATGCAGCTTTTCTTTTGTTTTACCGTGATCAAAGGAAATTTCATATTCCTTACCATCACGACGAACTTGTACAACTACTTTAGTAGAAAGCGCATTAACTACTGAAACACCTACACCATGAAGACCACCAGAGACTTTATAGCCTTCACCGCCAAACTTACCACCAGCATGAAGGATAGTAAGTACAACTTCTACGGTAGGGATTTTCTCTTTCGGATGCTTGTCAATAGGAATACCACGCCCATTGTCTACAACGGTTACGGAATTATCCTTATGAATAGTTACATCAATAGTGTCACAATACCCCGCTAATGCTTCGTCAACAGAGTTATCAACCACTTCATATACCAAATGGTGTAAACCGCGAGGACCTGTTGAACCAATATACATGCCAGGACGTTTACGAACTGCTTCTAGTCCTTCTAGAACTTGAATATCCTGGCCATTGTAATGGCTACTTCCTGATGCCACAAATTCCTCCTCTTCCATAAAGATTCAAAAACGCTTCCTGAAAAATGGAAGCGTTAAAGAGGCATTTATCCAAACAATTATTATAGCAGACTTACTAAAGCACTTATACATTTTTCGGTGTTCAGAGCCGCTCTCGCCGTTTCTGGCGGGTGAAAACGATTAAATTTGATAAGTTTTACAGATTTTCATCAGAAATTCGCTTTTGCGCCGTTATTGCTTTTATAAATGAATCCCTTATTCTTCCCTCTGGAATATCTTGAACAAGATCATTAATATGTTGCATCTCGTCTTCCGAAAGTTCACGAGGTTGCTTATTAGGGGTTTGATGTTCGCTTATTTGTTCAAAAGGGTGCTTTTCTTTATATTGCCCACGTGAAATTCTAATTTCAAACACGTCAATCATGACATTAAATTGCTCACGATACTTTAAACAAATTAATTCACGGCGCGCATTTAATTCTGCAGCAACAAGCGAATTATCTACATACACCACTAAATCAAAAACTTTGTCTATCACTTCATTATCAAGAAGATCCTTATGTCTAAGAAGATAGACCGAATTAGTATGCTCAAGAATAAACGGATCTACTACTTGAGAAAACTGATCATGGACCGTTTTTATACGCTGATTAATTAAAATGCGTTTTTTTACCTCTTCCGGCATAGAGCGATAAAACTCATTAAATGAATTTGAAACTGGTTTTAATGCATTATTCCTTTGGTTAATAACATCCGCCCAATGACGCGGATCAAGTGAGGAGGCCCATTCAGAATGATCAACCATACGAAACCACTCCATTAAAATCAAGTTCAACAATTCGTGCTTGATTAAGTGTAGTATCCCCTACTAGTTCTGCATTAGTAGCCGTAATAAACGTCTGAATTCCCTTTGATAACAAAGAAAATAAGGCGCTGCGGCGCGAATTATCTAATTCACTCATAACATCATCAAGCAGCAGAACGGGATTCTGATTTAATTTATTCCGGATAAGCGCTACTTCAGCCATCTTATAGCTCAATACCAAAGAACGCTGCTGGCCTTGAGAAGCATAGAGAGAAGCATTTTTATCGTTTAAATAAAACTCAATTTGATCCACTTGGGGTCCATATAGTGACATATGACGCTCATGTTCGCGTATATAATCCTGCTCCATATTTTGAAATAGCAGTTCTTGCGCTTGTTTTCTATTGAACCATTCGTACTCGCGGTATTCTTCCGTTGAATAATAATAACGTTGCCACGATGGAATATAAGAAACTGAAACTTGTTCCCTTCCCAGTGAAAGCTCTTGATAATATTTCTGAATATAAGGAATTAAAGCAGCAATCAATTGAGAACGAAGATGATAAAGCTGAGCACCAACTGAAGCTAAAACTTCATTAATGCTTACAAGATAGTCATGGGGCATATTTTGTTTTAAGCAACTATTTTTCTGCCGCAGGATTTTTTCGTAATCTTTTCTCACCACATTATATCCAGAGGAAACTTGGGAACCTAAAAGGTCAAGTTGTGATCGTTTTACACTTTGCGAACCTTTAATAAGATTCAGATCATCTGGACAAAAAAGAACCGAAGGTAAAATACCACGTAACGTATGTGTACGTTTTTTCTTTTTATTAAGATAAAATTCTTTATTTCCTTGGCTTAACCGAAGTTCTATCTCTAGTTGACGACCGTCACCTTCTATGTTTGTTCTGACAAAACCAACATCTTTTCCCTTGTGCAATAAATGGTCTGCACGAGGATGGCGAAATGAAGTACACGCAGTGGTAAGCTGAATACCTTCTAAAAGATTAGTCTTTCCCGTAGCATTAGGCCCCACAATAAGCGTAAGCGAACCTACATCATTTAATAAAAGATGATGATAAGAGCGAAAGTTGCTACATTCTATTTTTGATATTGCAAGACCCATGCATACCCACAGGTTTTAAACGCGTACTGGCATGATTAAATACAGGAAATTTTCTCCTTCAGTTGCACGAAGGATACCTGGTTTCATGGGACCAAACAAATCAAGATGCACCGCATCAGTATCAATAGAATTTAAACCATCAAGTAAGAAGGAATAATTGAACGCAATATCAACCGATTCACCTTCTATTTCGCAAATTAGATTCTCCTGAGCATTACCAATATCTTGAGAGCTTGCAACAAGTGTTACTACTCCTGAGTCAGCATCAACTTTAATCTGAACAGGGGAAACTTTATTGCTTAGAAGAGAAACACGACGTACTGCGTCACTTAAAGCATGAGTTGAAAGTGTTGCTCTAGTAGTAAAACCATCAGCAATGAGTTGTTTGTAATTAGGGAACGTTCCTTCGATACGACGATTAATAAAAGTTGTGTCTTGATAGGTAACAATAATCTGATTTTCGCTCAGCGCTAACGTAATAGGCTGATCAGACTGAGGAAGAGCTGCGATGTCACTTAAAAATGTACCAGCAATTACTGCTTCAAATTCTTCAGGGCAAGGTTGATCCAACTGAGTTTCAGTAACCGCAAGACGATATGAGTCAGTTGCGACCATCTTTAATTCAGTTCCCACGCAAGACACTAATACACCTGTTAGAATTGCACGAGTTTCATCATGGGAAACCACTTTTGCTGTTCTTTTAACCATAGTAGAAAACGTCGAAAAGGGAAATTGAGCTTCTTGCTGTGCTTTCACTTCCGGAAATGCTGGAAAATCAAGAGGATTTAAAGCTTTAAGAGAAAATGTGGTTGTATCACAGAATACAACAGCTGTTGCATCATCTGCTTCGATACGTACCGCCATATCAGGAAGATTCTTAACAATATCCAAGAAAAGCTTAGCAGGAACTACTGATTCTCCTTTTTCTTCAACTAAGGCAGGACAGGTAACTTTAATGGAAAGTTCTAGATTAGTTGTTTGAAGGGTAATTGATCCTTCGTCTGCTCTTAGATATACCCCCGCTAAGATGGAAAGTGTTGATCGAGTAGAAGAACCTTTAGCACATACAGATAGGGCATTTTGAAGTTCTGATTGATTAATACTGAATTTCATTAAAGCTCCTCTTGCGTTTATATATTTCAATTCCTGTTTATGATACTCGTTCTCTGGTTGGTTGATTATCAATAATAAATAACTTACAGGTGTGTTTTCCTCTTCCTTTTTTACTTCTTATATTCTCTTAATTAATAAAACTAATAGTAGAAGTAATAAGCACGGTTGATTTGTTGATAACTTTTATTTTTCCTGGTCATTACAAATAAAGTATGACGTTAATTTTCTGTGGAGTTGAACCCTTGTTTTCCACAGGGAAAATATGGGGAAAACTTTGTCCACATAACTTTTAAGTTATCCCCTTTTAAAGGGTATGGTTTTACACAATGAACTTATATGAATAAACCCATTTTTTAATATTGCTGGATACGAATTTTTTCTCTAATTGCTTCTAGTTCTTCGCGAAGGTTTCTATCTTCTTGTAGCTGATTATTAATAAGATCACAAGAATGCATAACCGTTGTGTGGTCACGGTTGAAAGCATTACCAATATTTTTAAGGGTTGTTTCGTAAAGTTCACGACATAGATAAATTGCAACTTGTCGTGGGTGAACGATGCGTCGTTCTTTTTTCTTTCCTACTAAATCCTTATGAGCTACTCCATAGAAATCTTCTACCGCACCCTGCACCATTTCTATTGTGATGCGTTTTTTGCCGCCACCTAAGAAATGGTTACCTAATAATTCCTTTACGCGGCTTTCCGATAATTCGTGGCCTTGCTCCATTTTGAGTGCAAAAATAACGTTTGTAATAGCACTTTTAAGCTCACGGATGTTTGAGCTTGAATTTTCTACAATGTAGTCAAGAATACTGTCAGAAATAGTGAAAGGTAAATCCTCTTCACTCTTGTATTCGGTGATGAAGCTTTTAATAATGATTCTCTTTGTTTCATCATCTGGTGG